>CAJYKO010000401.1 GCA_913775215.1 uncultured Devosia sp.
GCCAGAGTGTCCGATCGAGCGCCGCATCGTAGATCGTTTCGACCAAGCCGGAGAAGCGTTCGAGAGCGTTCATGAGAGGCACCGCGATGGGGCGCTTGGGTGGCGCCTTGCCATTGCGAAAACACTAACACAAACAAGCGTTCGGCAAAAGCGCCCGGTGCGGGGCAAACATGAAAAAGGGCCCGGAAACCGGGCCCTTTCGCGTTCATTTTGGCGAACCTTACTTGAGGTCTTCGGCCTTGATGTAGCCGGACTCGACGACAAGCTTTTCGTAGTTGGTCTTGTCGACTTCGTACGGGGTCAGCAGCAGGGACGGGACGACCTTGACGCCGTTGTTGTAGGTCTTGGTGTCGAGGCCTTCGGGGGTCTTGCCGTTCAGCACTTCGTCGACGAGGTCGGCGGTGACGCGGGCCAGTTCACGAGTGTCCTTGTAAACGGTCGAATACTGTTCACCGGCGATGATGGCCTTGATCGAGGGGACTTCGGCGTCCTGGCCCGAGATGATCGGGTAGGCGAGGTCGCCAGAGCCGTAGCCGATGCCCTTGAGCGAGGAGAGAATGCCGCGAGCGACGCCGTCGTTCGGGGCGAGCACGGCGTCGACATGGCTGCCGTCGGAGTAGTAGGCGGAGAGCAGGTTATCCATGCGGGCCTGGGCGGTCGCACCGTCCCAACGCAGGGTACCGACCTGGTCCATGCCCTTCTGGCCGGACTTGATGACGAGGTCGCCCTTGTCGATGATCGGCTGCAGCACGCTCATGGCGCCGTCGTAGAAGAAGAAGGCGTTGTTGTCGTCGGGCGAGCCACCGAACAGCTCGATGTTGAACGGGCCCTTCTTTTCCGGATAGCCGAGACCCTTGAGGATCGAATTGGCCTGCAGCACGCCGACCTGGAAGTTGTCGAAGGTGGTGTAGTAGTCGACATTGGGCGTGTCGCGGATCAGGCGGTCATAGGCGACGACCTTGATGCCGGAAGCGCCAGCCTGCTCAAGCGCGGCGCTCAGCGTCGTGCCGTCCAGGGCAGCGATGATCAGGGCCTTGGAGCCCTTGGTGATCATATTCTCGATCTGGGCAAGCTGGTTGGGGATATCGTCGCCGGCATACTGCAGGTCGACGGTATAACCCTTGGCCTCGAGGGCCTTCTTGAGCTCGGCGCCATCCGAGTTCCAGCGCAGGGTGGTCTGCTCGGGCATGGCGATGCCGATGGTGCCCTTGTCCTGCGCGAAGGCAGAGGCAGAGGCGCCGAAAACGAGCGCGCCCGCAAGGGCCGCCGTCGCCAGGGATTTCAAGATGTTCATGTGTCACTCCCGTTGGTTCGGGCGCGTGGGGAGCTGGCTCAGGGGGTGATCGACCACAGCGTGCGCACTTGCCGTGCGCTTGACGCCGATCGTTTCCTCCCGTCGCTTTCGTTGGCCCCTCCCGGCCCGGAAGCGACGCTATGCCAAGGCAGGAGCGGCGACAAGAGTATTGAGGTACGTACGTCTCATATTTTTTTCGAGCCGTGCAAGAATCTCGTCTCCACGCCATCGAGAAGTGTGCCGAGACCAGCGTCGAACAGGGTGTCGAAGAAGGCCGGGTCATGCGGAAGGGTGGCGTCGTCCATGATCTGGCGCATGCGCGCGAACCGCTCGGAGCGATGCACGGTATCGCTGACTTCGGTCTGTGCCAGCATCCACTGATCGCGGGAGAGGCCGGAGCGGGCTTCGGCATCGCGCTCGGCGATCTCCCGCAGCGCGTGACCGCGGGTGAAGGTGAGGAGTGTCGCGGCAATCGTCAGTTGGTGATCGGGGACGAGGTCCAGAGCATCGAGCGCGGTTAGGGTGGCCTCGGTGGTGGCAAGGCCATTGGCGCCGAATTCGGAGCGCACCGAAATCGTCAGCAGCCAGGGATGGCGATGGAAGGTGGCTCGGTGCGCGCGGGCTATGGCAGCGAGGTCATCACGCCAGATGCCGGTCGGCTGCGGCAGCTCGGCTTCCCCCAGAGCAGCGTCGGCCATGAGATCGAGCAGTGCGTCCTTGGATGGCACGTAGCGATAGAGCGAAGTCGCCTTGGTGCCCAGATCGCCGGCGAGGCGTCGCATAGACACTGCCTCAAGGCCTTCGGCGTCGGCGATGAGGATGGCGGTTTGCGCGATCTTGTCGAGGGTTTGCGCGGGCTTTGGGCCGCGGGCAGGGCGCGGATCTGGAGCGGTCATCGGGACATCAGATTTCTATTGCGCACAGTGTACGCATTTTGATAGGAGAGTTTGTGCGTACAGTGTACGCAAATTAGGTCGAGATGGAAAGGCATGGTCATGGAAGCGGTTTCGATCATCGGTGCTGGGTTGGGTGGATTGGTGCTGGCGCGCGTGTTGCATCTTCATGGCATTGCGGCGACGATCTATGAAGCGGAGCCTTCGCCGGAAAGCCGCACCCAAGGCGGTCAGCTCGATATCCACGAGCATAACGGCCAGCTGGCGCTGGAGATGGCAGGGCTGACAGCGGAATTTCGCGCGATCATCCATGAGGGTGCTTCGGCAACGCGGATCGTCGATCGGCACGGGGCAGTGCTGTTTCATGACCATGAGGCGGAGCACGAGCGGCGGCCAGAAGTTTTGCGCGGGGATCTGCGGCGGATCCTTCGCGAGTCTCTGCCCGAGGGCGCCATTCGCTGGGGCAAGAAACTGACCGCCGTGACTGCCCTCGGCGGTGGGAAGCATAGGCTGGATTTTGCCGATGGCGAGAGCGTGGTCAGCCAGTTGCTGGTCGGCGCTGACGGCGCCTTCTCGAAGGTGCGGAGGCTGCTGACGGATGTTGGCGTGGTCTATTCGGGCCTCATGTTCATCGAGACTTATCTCCACGATGTCGATGCGATGCATCCCGAAGCGGCAGCGGTGGTCGGGGCGGGCGGCATGTTCGCCATCGAGCCGGATCATGGGATCAGCGCGCATCGCGAGGCCAATGGCGTGATCCACAGCTATGTGCAGTTGCGTCGGCCGCTGGATTGGCTCGGCACTATCGATTTCAGCGACCCGGTTGCAGCCAAGAAGCAGGTGGCGGCAGATTTCGATGGCTGGGCGCCGGCCTTGCTGGAGCTGATTACCGGAGGCGACACACCGGTGGTGGCGCGACCGATCTATGCGCTTGCGGCGCAGGCGGGATGGGCGCGCCGGGACGGCGTGACGCTGATCGGTGACGCGGCACACCTGATGCCACCATCAGGCGAGGGCGCGAATTTGGCCATGCTCGATGGCGCGGAGCTGGCGATGGCCATCGTCGGTGCAGACGGGAACATCGAAGCGGCGCTGGCTGCGTTCGAGGCAAAGATGCTGGCGCGGGCGGCGGCGGAAGCCGTCGAGGCTGATCGGATCGTCGAACTCTGCATCGGGGCGGAGGCGCCGTTCGGCATGGTGCGCTTTTTCACAGAAATGCAGGCCGCCTAGCCGCGGTGATCCCCGTCAGCGTATGCTGAAGGGGAAGTATTTGGCGTTGATC
>CAJYKO010000402.1 GCA_913775215.1 uncultured Devosia sp.
GATGGCGAGGCCGACGGCGACAATGGTCGAGAGCGCGATGGCTATGGCGACGATGGTGAGGTGGCTGATGGTGATGTCGAGGAGATTGCCCTGATTGTAGATGGCCGGCTGGGTCGGGCGGGCGAAAAGGGCAAAGAAACCCTCGAAAAGCGTGGGCTGGACCAGCAGCGCAACGAGCACCAGCAACACGGCGAGCCTGACAAGAAGGCCGATCTTCATTGCGGGCGCGCCGCCAGATGTGCGCAGGCGGCGAGGGTGATGATCCCTATGGTTTGACCATCGCGGGTGACGGGCGCGGCAGAGCGGCCCGACCAGAGCAGGTCGCTATAGGCATCGCGGAGAGTGGCGTGAGCCTCGATCGGCGAGCCGTTGGCCGTGCCGGGTTCGATGTGATCGCCTACATGGGTCAGCGAGAGGAGGCGGAAGGGGCGGTCGGAGGTGCCGATGAGGTCGGCGACAAAGGGCGTCGCCGGGCTGACGATGATCTCGGCCGGCTCGGCATATTGGAGGAGTTTGCCCTTATCCATGACGGCGATGCGGTTGCCGAGGTGGATGGCTTCTTCCATATCGTGGGTGACGAGGACAATGGTGGTGCCGAGCTGGCGTTGAATGGCGAGGAGATCTTCCTGAGCCTTCGCGCGGATGACGGGATCCAGCGCGCCGAAGGGTTCGTCCATGAGGAGGATATTGGGGCCGGCAGCGAGGGCGCGGGCAACGCCGATGCGCTGCTGCTGGCCGCCCGAGAGCTCGTGCGGCATGCGATGGCGAAACTGGGCGGGGTCGAGCTGGAAGAGGCCGAGAAGTTCATCGACGCGGGCTTCGATCTTCGATTTTTCCCAGCCGAGCAGTTTTGGGACGGTGGCGATGTTTTGCGCGACGGTCCAATGCGGGAAGAGGCCGTGGCCCTGGATGGCGTAGCCGATGCGGCGGCGGAGCTCATAGGCGGGGACGTCGCGAATGTCTTCGCCGTCGATGCGGATCGTGCCCGAGGTGGGTTCGACGAGGCGATTGATCATGCGCATGAGCGTCGTCTTGCCCGAGCCTGAGGTGCCGACGATGACGCTGATGGTGCGCGGGGGAATGGTCAGGCTGATGTGGTCGACGACTGTGGTGCCATTGTAGGATTTGACGATGTCCACGATTTCGATCATGCGCCGCGTCCCTTTATACTGATCTGTTCGACGATGGCGTCGAGAATGACGGCGGCGGCGAAGGCAAGGCCGACGGTGGGCACGGCGCCGAGGAGGACAAGGTCCATCGCCGTCTGGCCGATGCCCTGGAAAACGAAGACGCCGAAGCCGCCGCCGCCGATAAGCGCGGCGATTGTGACGAGCCCGATGTTCTGGACGAGCACGATGCGGATGCCGGTGAGGATGACCGGAAGGGCCAGCGGCAGCTCGATATTGAGGAGGCGCTGACGATCGGTCATGCCCATGCCGCGCGCGGCATCGACCACCTGGCCATTCACGCCGAGTAGCCCGACGACGGTGTTGGAGACGATGGGCAGGAGTGAATAGGCAAAGAGCGCAATAAGGGCCGGGGCGATGCCGATGCCGGAAATGCCGATATTGCTTGCGCCGGGCACATTCGCCGCGACCCAGGCGAGAGGCGCGATGAGGAGGCCGAAAAGCGCGATCGAGGGTATGGTCTGGACGATGTTAAGCGTGTTGAGCACGGCGGCGCGCAGCAGTTTGACGCGGTAGCAGAGGATACCGAGGGGTATGCCGGCGAGGGTCGCGATGGCAACGGAACCGAACGCAAGGATCAGGTGGGTGCGGGCTTCCTGCCAGAACGCCGGAGCGCGGCTGGCATATTCCTTGAGGAGCGAGAGATTGCTCCAGAGGCCACTCCAGAGGATCAGGCCGATGGCGCCGAGGACGATGGCGAGGAGCGCGACGCGCCAGATGGGACGGAGGCGTAGTCGCGTGAGCGCGTCAGTGACCATCAGCGAAAAGGCGAGGAGGAGGAGCCAAAAACCTGCCCCTGGGGCGACGCGGGCGTAATTGTTGTCGGACGGCGTCAGGTGATTGGCGGCGGCGCCGACGGCAAGTGCGAGGATGGCGAGGGCGAGGAATCCAGCGGCCATTTTTGCGATGGCGTTGAAGCGGACGAGGGCGGTGGCGAGAGTTAAGACGATCGCAGCGATCAGAAGGATGGACCAGACGCTGTCGAGCGAGCCAAGTATGCCGATGCCTTCGCCGGGGACGATACGGTTGGCGCGGAAGAGAGCGAAGGGCAGGGCGAGGCCGGTAAGACCGATGACGGTGACGAGCACCCCGAGTTTATCGAGGCGCTGCCAGTGTCTTTTTTCGATGTCTGCTGACGCTGCAAGACTCAAGCTGTGGTTCCAGCTCCGGTTGGCCGGCGCGGTGCCGGGCCTGAAAAAGGGCGGGCCGGAGCCCGCCCGCAAAGCTTACTTGAGGAAACCGTTCTGGGTCAGGTAGTCGGTCGCGACCGTTGCTGCGGGTTCGCCGCCGACCTGGACGCGGCCGTTGAGATCTTGAAGAACTTCAAGCGTCAGACCTTCAAAGACCGGCTTCAGCAGTTCTTCGATCTGCGGATATTCCTTGAGGACTTCATCGCGGATGATCGGCGCAGGCTGGTAAACCGGCTGCACACCCTTGTCGTCTTCGAGAACCTTCAGGCCCGACGGCGCGATGCCGCCATCGGTGCCATAGACCATGGCGGCGTTGACGCCGTTGGTCTGTTGGGCGGCAGCGGCGATGGTGGCTGCGGTGTCGCCGCCGGAGAGGACGACAAGCTGGTCGGGCGTCAGGGTGAAGCCATAGACTTCCTGGAACTTTGGCAGGGCCCCTGGCGAGTTGACGAATTCGGACGAGGCAGCAAGCTTGACCTCGCCACCGCCTGCAACCCAGGCACCGAACTCGGTGAAGGTTGTCAGATTGTTGGTTTCGGCGACATCGTTGCGGATGGCGACGGCCCAGGTGTTGTTGGCGGGCGAGGGCGTCAGCCAGACGATCTTATTGGCGTCGAAATCGAGCTTGGCGGCTTCTGCATAGGCGCTTTCGGCATTGTTCCAGAGCGGATCATCGGCCTTGTCGAAGAATAAGGCGGCATTGCCGGTATATTCGGGATAGATGTCGATTTCGCCAGCGGTGATGGCTTCGCGCACGATCGGGGTAGCGCCAAGCTGGATGCGATCCTCGACCTGGATGTCGTTGTTTTCGAGGACCTGCTTGATGATGTTGCCGAGAACACCGCCTTCCGTATCGATCTTGGACGAAACCACGACCTGAGCCTGGGCGGTTCCGGCCAGCACGACAAATGCAGACGCAGCAGTCAGAAGCTTGGCGGTGAGACGCATATCTTTCTCCGTTGACGCCGGATCATCCGGCTCATGCTTAGCGTAACGAGTTGGTTGGGGTTGACTAGGCGCGGGTTTCTACAGACCCTCCCCCAACGCGAAAAACTCATCCACCTCTTCAATGGTCGAGTGAGAAATCAGTTCGCCAAGAAAATCCTCCGAGCCCAAAGAATCTTCAAGGTCTTCCACTTCGGAGGAAAGCGGGCGGTCGACAGTATAGGTTTTCGAGCATTTTCGAACGCGCGCATAGACCATTCCCGGCACGTTGCCGGGCTGGTCGCCGGAAATGTCCATGGCTTGGGCGGCAAGCATGGCTTCGAGGGCGGCAAGACGCTGAAGCGCCAGGATCTGTCGCTCGAAGCGCTCGACGACGAGGGGCAGGAAGGCGGCTTCGTCTTCCATGCCATCGGCAACCACCATGGAATTGGCCGAAATGGGCGAGGTCATCGAGAGGACGCGGGCAAAGAGTTCGCCGGCAAGCTTTATGGCAGGGCCAAAGCCGGTGGCGACATTGC
>CAJYKO010000403.1 GCA_913775215.1 uncultured Devosia sp.
CGACAGCCTCGAACGTGCTGCTGCCAAAAAGCCCGCGCCCGAGCCGCTGCAGCCGGTCTTTGAAAAGGTCTCGGTCGAACTCTCGACCATGCCCGACATCGCCGTGCCGCGCGGCAATACCTTCCCCGTCGTCGTCAAGCGCAAGTGGCAGTCCGCCGATGGCGTCATCGGTTTTGAACTCGCCGATCGCGATGGCAAGCATCTGCCAACCTTCCAGCCCGGTGCCCATATCGACGTGCACCTGCCCAATGGCCTCGTGCGGCAATATTCGCTGACCAACGGCCCAGGCGACCTGATGAGCTACACGATCGGCGTCAAGGCAGAGAGTGCCTCCAAGGGCGGCTCAAAAATCTTGGTCGAAACCGTCCGCGAGGGCGACGTGCTCGCTATTTCCGAGCCGCGCAACAATTTTCCCCTCCGCCGCGACGCCACCCGCACCGTGCTTATCGCGGCCGGCATTGGCATCACGCCGCTCCTTTCCATGGCCCGCTTCCTTGACAAGTCGAGCCTCAATTACGAGCTGCATTATTTCGCTCGCGCCAGCGAAACCATGGCCTTTTCGAGCGAACTCGACGTGCTCCACGGCCGCGTCGACCGCCACATCGGCCTCACGCGCGAAGCCATCAGGGCCAAGGTTGCCGAGGTACTCGGGCAATATCAGTTCGCCAACCACGTCTATATCTGTGGCCCAGGCGCCATGCTCGAAATGGTACAGGAAACCGCGGCTTCGCTCGGCTGGCCCGACGAGGCCGTACATTTCGAATATTTCCAGAACGACATGACCATCGACGCCTCCTCGGCCTTCGATGTCGAGCTCGCCCGGTCTGCTATGACGCTCCATGTCCCGGCCGGCCGCACGATCCTTGAAACCATGCGCGAAGCCGGCCTCACGGTTCCCTCCTCGTGCGAGCAAGGCGCCTGCGGCACCTGCCTCACTGGTGTCATCGAGGGCGAGGTCGATCACCAGGACGTCTATCTCAACAAGACCGAGAAGGCCTCGAACACCTGCATGATGACCTGCGTCAGCCGCGCGAAGTCCGGCCGCCTGGTTCTGGATATCTGATAATGACCATAACGCTTTACGACTTCGAGCTCTCGGGCAACTGCTACAAGCTGCGGTTGCTGATGAACATTCTCAACGTGCCCTATGCGATTCATCCGGTTGATTTTTTCCCCGGTCGCGAACACAAGGCCGACTGGTTCCTGCGCCTCAATCCCTTCGGCCAATTGCCGGTGTTGAAGGACGGTGATCTCGTCCTCTCGGACTCCGGCGCCATCCTCGCCTATCTTGCGAAGAAGTACGACATGTCGGGCCAATGGTTTCCCGATGATCCGGCCGTCACCGCCGAAATCCTCCGCTGGCACGCTGTCGCCGACGACATCACCGCGACCTCATCTGCCGCCCGCCTGGCGCTTGGCTACAGCTATCCCTTCGATATCGAAAAGTCGCAAAAGGGCGCGCATCGCATCTTCCGCATTCTCGATGAACATCTCTGGTTCGGTGAGAAATCCGGCCGCGATTGGCTCTGCGCGCCAGCCCATCCGACCACCGCCGACATCGCCTGCTTTCCCTATGTGATGCTGAGCGAAGAAGGCGGCATCGGCCGCCAGGACTACCCCGCCCTCCGCCGCTGGACGGACAGGGTGCGGCGCGTGCCGGGCTTTGTGGTGATGTCCGGGATATTCCCAGCCGGTCCGGCGAAGGTTTAGCTCACGCCAACCCACCCACCATATGTCACCCCGGTGAAGGCCGGGGCCCATCCCCAGATCTCAAGATGGATCCCGGCTCAAGGCCGGGATAACAGCCGGCGCATGGCAAGGCAGTCGTATTCTAGAGGCTACGACTTTACCTTCCCCTCCGGCTGCGCCACCTTCCAGCTCCGGTAATCGTCGGCCACGCACCCGTAAGGCGCGCGATCGTCACCAAAGCGCTTATAGAGTTGCTCGCAGCCCCAGGTATTCAGCGGCTCAGGCATGATGTTGTTGATCTCGATCCCAATGGAGTCGAACGCATCGGGCGCCGTGGTCACGTAATACAGCCAGAAGCCGAAGAACCCGACGACCGCCAGCACGATCACGCCAAGGCCCGCCGCCAGCCCGCGCAAAATGTTAGGCCCACGCTTCGCCTGTGCCTGCGGATTGGCGGCCCGCGCCATACCACGCTGTTGCTGCTCTGCATCGAACGCCGCCAAAGCTGCCTGGCGCTCGCTCTCGGTCATATCGATGCGCTGCAGCCCACTATCGAGCAAAACGGGCGCCTTATGCTGCTCATGCGCAACCGCCAGACCTACCGGCTTGCCGTTCTCGTCGAAACCGATCAGTGGCTCCTCGCCCTTGCCGAAAAACGTCCGCAACTGCCGCTTGGAGGGCGCTCGGATGTTGTCGAGATAGGTCACGGCATTCTTGCCGCGCAGCTTTCTGACTTCGACCACTTCCACGGGCACCAGGGTCAACCGACCCGGCGTAGCCACGGCGCGATTACCGCGTCCGGCGTTCAGCGCAGAAATCAGCATGGCGATGGTACCGCCACCAAACAGCAGCAGGAACACGGCCATGACGATCGTGCGGTTCCAGAGCATGTCGAGCCCGAGGCTCAGTGTCGCCAGATCCGGATTGTTCCGCGAAACCACGAGATCGACCGTGTGGTCGCCACTGCTCAGATCGAAAAAGGCGAGGGTGATGTATTTCTGATAATCCTGCCCCTCATAGGAATAGGTCACATTGGCTTCGCAATCGGTCAAACCGCGGCGCGAGGAACATTCGCCATCGACCAGATCCCACTCCTGGAGCACCAACGGATCGCGGCTCACTTCCCAGTCGCGCAGCAGACCCGGTCCCTGCCACCAGGCAAGACCCACCGCCATGGCACCAAGGATGAGAATCGTGAACAGGAACCCGGCTGGCGCAGCAAACGGCTTTGGCGCCAGGGATAAGGATCGACTCGGCAAGGGAAGTGTGACTTGGGACATAAATGCCTCTTGTTGTGTCAGCGATGGGCCCGATTTCGTGGATATGAATAGGATCACGCGCGCGTGAACCAGCTGTGACTTCACCCAAATTGTGGAAAATCTGTGCCAGCCGAACAGTTTCCGAAAGAAAGTGCCGGCCGAGGGTGGTCTCTGAATACCCCGCGAGACCGGGCAAAACCTTAACCGCTGGCTAGCACTCTTGCCGCAATCGGGCTATTGGCTGGGGAAATCGAGGAGAAAATCCCATGATTATCGAGCCAAAAATCCGCGGCTTCATCTGCACCACCGCCCACCCCACTGGCTGCGCCACCAATGTGCAGCGCCAGATCGACCATGTCGTGATCAAGGGCCCGATCCCGTCCGATCGCAAGCGTGTTTTGGTGCTTGGCTGCTCGACGGGCTATGGCCTCGCCTCGCGCATCGTCACCACCTTCGGCTCGGGCGCCGATACTGTTGGCGTTTCCTTCGAGCGCGAGCCGGGAGAAGCCAAGCCCGCCTCCGCCGGCTGGTACAATAACCGCGCCTTCGAAAACCGCGCCCGCGCCGCAGGCGCCAAGGCCGTGACCATTGAGGGCGATGCCTTCTCCGACGCAGTAAAGGCCGAGACTGTCGAAGCCATTAAGTCGACCCTCGGCCAGGTCGATCTCGTCGTCTATTCCCTCGCCTCCCCGGTCCGCACCGACCCCAAGGACGGCGTCACCTATCGCTCGGCCATCAAGCCCTATGGCGGCGCAGTAACGTCCAAGACCCTCAACACCGGCACAGGCGAAGTCTCGGAAATCTCCGTCGAACCCGCCACCGAAGAAGAAGCCAAGGCCACCGTCAAAGTCATGGGCGGCGAAGACTGGGAACTCTGGATCAAGGCGCTGTCGGAAGCCGGCGTACTCGCCGATGATTTCACGACGCTCAACTACACCTATCTCGGTTCCGAGCTGACCTGGCCGATCTACCACAAGGGCACGCTCGGTAAGGCCAAGGGCGATCTCGACCGTGCCGCCGCCGCCATTCGCGCCGCCCATGGCGATAATTCGGCCCATGTCGTCGCGCTCAAGGCCGTCGTCACCCAGGCAAGCTCCGCCATTCCCGTCGTGCCGCTCTATGGCACGCTGCTCATCAAGGTCGAAGACGAAATGGGCCTTGGCGAAGGCCCGATCCAGCAGATCGACCGCCTCTTCCGCGACAAGCTCCAGGGCGTGATCGTCCTCGACGACGAAAGCCGCGTCCGCGTCGACGATTGGGAATTGTCCAACGCGATGCAGGCGGAATTGAAAAGGCGCTGGGCCGTCCTCAACACGGAAAACCTCGCCGACCTCGCCGACCTGCCAAAATATCGCGAAGAGTTTTTGAAGCTTTTCGGCTTTTCCGTCGGCGGCGTCGATTATTCCAAGGATGTCGATCCGCGCGTCGTCGAATAAGAATTGAGGGGCGCCGCGGCGCCCCTTTTGATTTTACCAGCAGCAGAAGCCGCCATCCACCAGCAGGTCGACACCGGTCACATAGCTCGCGGCTTCCGACAGCAAAAACACTGCCGGTCCCACCATCTCGTCCGGCCTTGCCATCCGCCCCATCGGCGTCTGCTCTTCGAATAGCCTGGTCTGATGCACCATCTCGGGCCGCGTATTCATCGGCGTCGCCGTATAGCCCGGGCTGATCGTATTGACCCGAATACCGCGACCCACCCACTCCATGGCGAGCGACTTCGACATGTGGATCACGCCGGCCTTGGACGCATTATAGTGCGCCTGCGACAGGCCGCGATTGACGATCACCCCGGACATCGAAGCGATATTGACGATAGAGCCGCGCCCATGCGCGAGCATGGCGCGCGCTTCTGCCTGGCAGGACAAAAAGACCCCCTTGAGGTTGATGTCCATCAGCGTCTGATACTGATCTTCAGCCATCTCTTCGGCCGCATTGGCATTGGCGATACCGGCTGCGTTGACCGCAAGGCTCAGCGCCCCGAGTTCTGCCTCGATCCTGGCCACAGCCTCGGCCAGCGCGCCCGCATCGGTCACGTCCACGGCCAGCGATAGACTGCGCCGACCAACAGCGGCGATTTCTGCGGCCGTGTCCGCCAATCCGCCATCGCTGCGACGGTCGACAAGTGCGACATCGGCCCCGCACTGCGCCAGACCCACAGCAATCCGCTGCCCTATGCCGCTACCTGCCCCCGTCACCAACGCCACATGGCCAGACAGGTCGAACAGTTTCGGTGCAGTCATCTCGGTGTCCTCCAATAACCTAGGCTAATACGTCTGCGGTGGATAGACATGCTCCCCGCCTTGCCAATCCCGTACGGTAAAACATCCGTCGCCCCCCGAAACCGTCGCGGCCCCAATATCGGCCTTGCCGTGTCCACCCGGAATATCGAGCACATAGGTCGGCTGGCACAGGCCCGAAATCCTCCCGCGCAGTGCGGCAACCAGCGCCTGCCCCTCTTCGATGCCGATCCGAAAATGGCTTGTTCCCGGCGCAAGGTCCGGGTGGTGCAAATAATAAGGCTTGATCCGGTTCTCGACGAATCCGCGCATCAGCGCCGCCAGCGTCTCGACATCGTCGTTCACCCCGCGGAGCAGCACCGACTGGCTGAGTAGCGCCACACCGCCATCGAACAACCGCTTGAACGCCTGCCGCGCCTTCTGTGAAAACTCGCGCGGATGATTGGCATGGACCGCAAGATAGGTCGTCTTGCCGCTCGCCATGAGCGCCTCGACCATAGCCTCATCGATCCGCTCCGGCTCGACCACCGGCACCCGTGTATGAAACCGCACGATTTTAACGTGCTCGATCTTGGCCAGCCGCTCCATCAGCCCGGCCAAGCGCCGCGGCGACAGCACCAGCGGATCGCCGCCCGTCAAAATGACTTCCCAGATTTCCTCATGCGCCGCGATATAGTCCATCGCGGCATCAAGCTCATGCCCCGTCAGCGTCCCCAACCCCTGCGGCCCCACCATTTCGCGGCGGAAACAGAAGCGGCAATAGACTGGGCAAACATGCACCGCCTTGAGCAGCACCCGGTCGGGATAACGATGCACAATCCCCTCGACCGGCGAATGCGAGAGGTCACCGATGGGATCAGCGCGCTCTTCCGGCGTCGTCAGCAGTTCGGCTTCAGTCGGCACGAACTGGCGGGCTATTGGGTCGTTGAGGTCGGCGCGGTCAATAAGATCGAGTACGGCTGGCGTGATGCCGATGGCATAGCGCTCGGCAACTGCATCGATCGCGCCGACATCTCGCTCTAGCCCAGCTTCAACCAGAGCCTTGGCGGATTTGACAAATGTCATTCCGCCACCGGCGCCCAGAGCACCGCCTCGATCCGCTGCGCACCCGTCGCCAGCATGACCAGCCGGTCAAACCCGAGCGCCACCCCGCTCGCCTCCGGCATCAGCTCCAGCGCCGCCAGAAAATCCTCGTCGACCGGATAGCGCTCGCCATA
>CAJYKO010000404.1 GCA_913775215.1 uncultured Devosia sp.
TGATCCACGAATTGGTGACGCTGATGGAATTCTCCGGCGCTGCTGAAGACCTGGCGCGGACGACCCATGCACACCCGACACTGTCGGAAGCCGTGCGTGAGGCTGCGCTGGCCCTGGGCGATGGGGCGATCCATATCTGACGCAATCGCCGAGCCCCACCGCTTGTCATCCCGGCGAAGGCCGGGGCCCATCCTGAGATTTCAAGATGGATCCTCGCCTACGCGGGGATGACGCACCGCGGTCTTATCGAAGTCCCAGAAGGCGCCGGCGATCGCGGCGCCTTTTCTGCACCCCTAAAATTCATCATACAAGCTGTTATGAATTGTATGTTGACTTGTTCTTAAGACTTCCATACCAGTTCTCCCACAGCACCGATTTCCAAGGAGGGGAGGGTGCTAGATGGCCGGCACAGGCCGGCCATGCGTCTGGTTCGAGGAAGGAACCTGGCGCTGGATTTTTGGGAGGACATCCATGTTTCATCTGCCAAAGATGGCGGCTATGGCCGTCGTCGCGACTTCGCTCATGCTTTCGACGGCCAGTGCCCAGACTGTGCTGCGCTCGTCCGACACGCATCCCGATGGTTACCCGACCGTCGAAGCAGTCAAGAAATTCGGCGAGCTGCTCAGCGAAAAGACCGATGGCCGCTATTCGGTCGAAGTGTTTCACTCGGCCCAGCTTGGCCAGGAAGCCGACACGATCGAGCAGACCCAGTTCGGCGTCATCGATATGAACCGCATCTCGATCGGCGCCTTCGGCACCCAGGTGCCGGAAGCCACGGTCACCCAGCTGCCCTTCATCTTCCGCTCGGCCGAACACTTCCACAATGTGCTCGATGGTCCGATCGGCGAGGAAATCCTGGCTGCATTCGACCCCGTCGATGTCGTGGCGCTGGCTTTCTACGATGGCGGTTCGCGCTCGTTTTACAACAGCGAAAAGCCGATCACCTCGCCGGCCGATATGAACGGCCTTAAATTCCGAGTCATGCAGTCCGACATTTTCGTCGACATGGTCGGAGCGCTCGGCGCTAATGCCACCCCGATGCCTTATGGCGAAGTCTACTCCGCTATCCAGACCGGCGTTATCGACGGTGCGGAAAACAACTATCCGAGCTATGACACGGCGGGTCACGCCGAAGTCGCCAAGTACTACTCGCTTGACGAACACCTGATGGTGCCCGAAGTGCTGGTGGTATCCAAGGTCGTCTGGGATGGCCTGACGCCGGAAGACCAGGCCCTTTTCCGCGAGGCGGCCAAGGAATCCGTCGCCATCCAGCGCGAACTCTGGCAGGCCAAGGAAGTCGAATCCAAGGCGGCTGTCGAAGCGCTTGGCGCAACGATCAACGAAGTCGACAAGGCCCCCTTCATCGAAGCGATGAAGCCCGTCTACGACAAGTACGTCACCGATCCCAAGCTGCAGGACCTGGTTGCCCGCATCCAGGCCACCGAAGGCTGAGGCCTCTCGGGCCGGCTATGGCCGGCCCTTCTTTTTCAGGAGTTGAGCCATGAGAGAACGGTTCAAGAGAGCCGGAGCGGTCACGCATGCTTTATCGGAGGGCGCGCTCTGGGTTGCCGGGATCGGTCTCGTTTCGATGACGTTGATTGTGGCCTACCAGGTTTTTATGCGCCACGTCGTCAATTCGTCGCCACCATGGACAGAAGCTGGCTCGATCATGATCATGAGCTGGTTCATCTTCCTGGGCGCAGCGGTCGGCGTGCGCGAGAACTTCCATATGGGGTTCGACGTGCTGCTCTATATCTTGCCACCTGGCGGAAAACCCTGGCTGCGCGGGATCAGCGATGTCGCGATCTTCGCCTTCGCCGCGGGCATGGTCTTTTATGGCGGCGAACTGGCTCTGCGCGGTTGGACCGTGCGCATTCCGGTCGTCGGCCTGCCGCAGACCTTCACCTATCTCCCTATCGTCATCGCAGGCTTTCTGATGTGCCTGTTCTCGCTCGAGCGCCTCTTGCTGCGCGCTGCAGGCGAGAATGTCGATGACCCCATCACCGACGCCACCGTGACGGCGGACTGAGGGTAAAATGGAATATTGGATTCTCTTCGGCGTCTTCACGCTACTCATGCTGGTGGGTACGCCCATTGCCTTCTGCTTGGGGATCGCAAGCTTCGCGACAGTGGTCTATCTCGGCCGCCCGGCAATCGTCGTGTTCCAGCAGCTTAATTCCGGCGTCTCTGCCTTCACGCTGATGGCCATTCCCTTCTTCATCTTTGCCGGCGATCTGATGATGCGCGGCGGGATCGCAGCGCGGATCATCCAATTTGCCGGCTCGCTGATCGGGCATGTTCGCGGTGGTCTGGGCCAGGTCAATGTGGCGGCTTCGACACTCTTTGGCGGCATTTCCGGCTCGGCCGTGGCGGAAGCCGCGGCGGTCGGCGGCATCATGATCCCGCAGATGAAGGCACGTGGCTATGGCGCTGATTACGCTGTTAACGTGACCTCGATGGCGGCGCTGATCGCCCTCTTGCTACCGCCTAGCCACAACATGATCATTTATTCGCTTTCCGGCGGCGGGCGCATTTCTATCCCCGACCTCTTCACCGCTGGTATCATCCCGGGATTGCTGCTCGCCGCAGCGCTGATGATCACGGCCTATCTCGTTGCCGTAAAGCGCGGCTATCCAACCGAGCCGTTTCCGGGGTTTACGCGAGCCTTTCAGTTTTTTCTGATATCCATCCCTGGCCTCATGCTGATCGTCATTATTTTTGGCGGCGTGCGTTCGGGAATTTTCACGGCGACGGAAAGCTCTTGCATTGCCGTGATCTACGCGCTGCTCGTCACTGTCCTCGTCTATCGCTCAATGGGTCCGAAGGAATTCGTCCATTGCGTCATGGGTGCGGTGCGAACGACATCAATGGTGCTTTTCATCATTGGCGCAGCGGCCTCTTTCGGCTGGCTCATGGCCTATCTCAAGGTGGCGACCATTTTGACCGATGCCATCTCGCAACTGACCACAGATCCGCTCATGGTTCTGCTGCTGATCAACGTGCTGTTGCTCCTTCTCGGCACCTTCATGGATATGGGGCCGCTGATCGTCATCACGACACCAATTTTCCTGCCAATGGTGTCTGCCTTTGGCGTCGATCCCGTCCATTTTGGCGTTATCATGATCCTCAACCTCGGAATCGGGCTCAACACGCCGCCCCTGGGGCCGGTGCAGTTCGTCGCCGCGGCGGTGGGTAAGATCACGGTCTGGGAGGCGATGAAAAGCGTATGGCCATTCTATGGGGCGGGCCTCGTGGTTCTTGGGCTCGTGACTTATATTCCGGCGCTCTCGCTCTGGTTGCCGAGTCTGTTCCGGTAAGATCATGTCCCTTGTTGAAGCTGCACTTCCCGCCCGCAAGCCCAAGCTCGCCCAAATGGTCATTGATGCGCTGAGAAAGCGTATTTCGTCCGGCGAATTCGGCCCGGGCGAGAAGCTGCCTACCGAAAGCCAGTTAACCGTCCATTTCGGCGTCAGCCGCACCGTGGTGCGTGAGGCCATCGCGGCGCTGTCGGCGGAAGGAACGGTGCAGCCGCGGCAGGGGGCAGGGGTGTTCGTTTTAGCCAATGCGGCCAGCGCCTTCGCTGCGATTGGCGGGGAAACAAGCAACAAGATATCTGTCGCCCTCAATGTGCTTGAAGTGCGCATGGGGATCGAGATTGAGTCTGCCGGACTAGCTGCGATCCGCCGCAGCGCCAGCCAGGAAGCGGCGATCCAGGAAGCCTGGCATGAGTTTGGCCGGTTGCTGAAATCGGGCGACCCCACTGGCAAGACCGATTTCGCGTTCCACCGCGCGATTGCTGCTGCGACCAACAACCCGTTCTATATCGAAGTCCTTGATGGGCTCGGAAGCCGCACTATCCCTTGCGACGTCGCTTCGCCCTGGGGCACCGAGAGCGTGCTGACCTATGATTATCAGGCCGGCCTCCACGAGGAACACAAGCGCATCCTCCAGGCCATT
>CAJYKO010000405.1 GCA_913775215.1 uncultured Devosia sp.
ACCTTCTTGACGTAGGTACCCTTGGCGCCGGCGGGCTTGGACTTCTGCACGGCGTCGGTGAACGCCTTGATGTTCTGCAGCAGCGCATCTTCCGAGAACGACACCTTGCCGATACCGGCGTGGATGATACCAGCCTTCTCGACGCGGTACTCGACAGCACCGCCCTTGGCAGCGCCGACAGCGCCCTTGACGTCCATGGTCACGGTGCCGACCTTGGGGTTCGGCATCAGGTTGCGCGGCCCGAGGATCTTACCGAGACGGCCGACCAGCGGCATCATGTCCGGAGTGGCGATGCAGCGATCGAAGTCGAGCTTGCCGCCCTGGATGGTTTCCAGCAGGTCTTCGGCGCCGACGATGTCAGCACCGGCAGCCTTGGCTTCGTCGGCCTTGGCGCCACGGGCGAACACGGCGACGCGAACGGTCTTGCCGGTGCCGTTGGGCAGGTTGACGACGCCACGGACCATCTGGTCGGCGTGACGCGGGTCAACACCCAGGTTCATCGCGATCTCGACGGATTCGTCGAACTTGGCGGAGGCGCGGGCCTTGACCATCTTCACGGCTTCTTCGAGGCCGTAGAGCTTGTTGCGGTCGATGCCTTCACGGGCCTTGGCGACCTTCTTTGCGATCTTTGCCATAATTCTTAGCCCTCGACCTGAATGCCCATGGAACGGGCGGAGCCGGCGATCATCGACACAGCGGCGTCGACGTTGTCGGCGTTGAGATCAACCATCTTCTTCTCGGCGATTTCACGCAGCTGAGCCTGGGTGATGGTGCCAGCCGAATCCTTGCCCGGAAGCTTGGAACCGGACTTGAGGTTGACGGCCTTCTTGATGAAGTAGGTTACCGGCGGCTGCTTCATCACGAAGGTGAAGCTCTTGTCGGCATAAGCGGTGATCACGACCGGAATCGGAGCACCCTTTTCGATCTCCTGCGTAGCCGCATTGAAGGCCTTGCAGAATTCCATGATGTTCAGACCGCGCTGACCCAGAGCTGGGCCGATCGGCGGGGATGGGGTGGCCGAACCAGCGGCAACCTGCAGCTTTACGTAGCCAACGACTTTCTTTGCCATTTTCTATCCTCTTAATGCCGAAACCGGCAGTTGAGCCGTGGTGCGGTTTCCTGACGCCGACAAAGCGTCATCCCCTTCCACGGGTTTCAGCATCAGCTCGCGCTGAACGCTGGGGGCGATTTCGGCTCACGCCGAAACGCTGACGCGATTTTTGGCTTACGCCAAAAACGCTGATACCATTTCGGCTCGCGCCAAAAGGCTGAGGTCAGACTTTTTCCACCTGACCGTATTCGAGCTCCACCGGAGTGGGGCGCCCGAAAATCGAAACTTCCACCTTGAGGCGGGAGCGCTCTTCGTCGACTTCTTCCACGATGCCATTGAAGCTGGCAAAGGGGCCATCGGACACGCGAACGCTTTCGCCAACCTCGAAGCTGACGGAAGGCTTTGGATGCTCAACGCCTTCCTGCACCTGCTGCAGGATCGACATGGCTTCCTTTTCGGAGATCGGCATGGGCTTGTTATCAGCACCCAGGAAGCCAGTCACCTTTGGGGTATTCTTGATCAGATGGAAAGTCTGATCCGTCAGATCCATCTTCACCAGCACATAGCCGGGGAAGAACTTGCGCTCCGTATCGACCTTGCGGCCGCGACGGACCTCGACGACCTTTTCGGTCGGCACGATGACGTCGTCGAACAGATGTTCGAGCTTTGTCTGGGCGACCTTTTCCTTGATCGCGTCCGCAACCTTGCGCTCGAAGTTCGAGTACGCCTGAACAATGTACCAGCGCTTGGCCATGCCGCCTCGCCGCTCCTCGTTAGTCGCCAGATCCGCTTAGCGGATCGAAAGCATCAAAGACACCAGCCACGAGATGATCTGATCGGCAGCCAGGAAGAAAAGGCTCGCGAAGATCACAAGGACCAGCACCATGATGGTCGAGATGACAACCTCGTTGCGGCTCGGCCAAGTGACCTTCGATACTTCCGTGCGAACCTGCTGGAAGAAGGTGATCGGATTGGTGCGGGCCATAGGCAGTCGATTCCGGTTGTCTTGGTGCAAAACCAAAGGCCGCGCAGGACTCCCGCACGGCCGGATCGGGGCTATCTAGTCAATCTCGGCGGCAAATGCAACCGTCATTAACGGAGCCTCCACCTTTGCCGGGCGTCTCGCCCCATCAAATGTGTAAAGCATATCTGCAGAAAACTGTGGAATCTTCTTGCTTCCCCAAGCTGGTTGGATTTGGATCGAATTGCGGCCAAAACGTGACGCCCGGGGAGAGGCGATCCCAAATGTCGTTCGAGATCAAAAACTGTCAGTTGATGCACTTTGGTCCGCACAAAACCATCGCCGGACGCGTCGTCGGTGTCGTCCGCGTCAAGATTGGCGAAGAGTTTCTCGGCACATTCACGAATTATACGCTCGATCTTAAGGTGAAGGCGGATGTGGGTGTGGTGAGCTCGGACGCGGTTCGCCAAGCCCTTCTCGCGCATGCTGCGCGCCAGCTCAACAAGCTCAAGACGCGACACCAACAGCGCCTTCCAGCGGCTGCGGAATAGCCACCATCCTAAGGCTGTCCAAGTTGACCTCACCCACTTGCACATCTCGTATTTTGCCGTTAGACACACCCTCGCCTGAAGGGGTTTAGCTCAGTTGGTAGAGCATCGGTCTCCAAAACCGAGGGTCGTGGGTTCGAGTCCCCCAGCCCCTGCCAGGCACTAGTTGTCCAAAAATTTCTGGACTGCGATATTTCCGGACATAGCTGCCGAGTTGTCGAAAACGAATGTCGTTTTCGCGCGTTGCGTTGAACTACGCATCCAAAACCTTAAATGTATCCCATGCCCAGCAAGAAAAAGCCTTACGACGGCCCGGTCCTGACGGCGGAATTTCCCCTGCCCTCGGCCGCGACGCTTGGATCGTCCGTGCGGGCTAAAGGCATTCTGCTCGAGGTGCGTGCCAAGCTGGCTGGCACAGCCAAAAAGACGATCGATGTGCGCGGCAATATTCTCATCTTGACCGTTCCGGTGACGGAACCGCAGCAATTCAAGGCAATATCGGCTGTGGTCGAACGGACGCTCGACGGCATTGAGAGCCTGCAGGTCATTCCGCGCGAGATCGAGGACATACTTTCCATAAAAACCAGCGAGCGGCATCGTTGGCTAAAGGATGGACGGTTGCAGAGCGCGGGAACGAGGACCGTAAAGCTGCGCGGACGGGCTCGGAAAATCACCTTTCACGTCTTCGATCCACGTTTCGTCGAAACAGTGCTGAATGATGACCTCGTCACCACCTGGCGCGAGGATTATATCGAAGCCAAAGCCGAGAATCGTCGGCGGGCGAGCGAGATGCGGGCACTCACGCGAGCAAACAAGAAGGCCACCAGCAAACCCACCCCTCTTAGGCCCGAGGACGAGGCGGCGAGCGAGCTCCGCGGACTTGCGGAGTTTTTGCGCGAAGGTTTTCTGCGCTGATGAGAACCGGTACGCAGCCGTCTTAACCTTGTTGCTCAAGGCCGACGCAAAGCAATGATGGACCGGCAAAATCCTGGGGTTATCATGGCCACTCCCGCAACGGACTTGGCTGCATCATGGGAGCCGCATTGCCAATCATCACGCTGGTTCTGGGCGCGATGGGGATAGCCTGTCTCGTTTGGGTGCTGTTGCGCGGCCTTGGGCACAAGCGCGAGCCATTCGTCACGCCGCCCAAACGCAAATATGAGCCGCCATCGAACGACGAAGACGTCAACCGCATGGTCACCGCCTTACACGAAAAGGCGCATCAGAAGGATTAGTGAGACGTTTAGGGAGCAGCGCTAAGCCGGCTCGGCGGCTGAACTTTTCAGCCGGTGGTGGAGGGGACTTCCTTCTAACATTCGTCCGCAGCAGTTTGCCGGGGCTTTTGAGATCCAAACAAATCCGGGCTTTTCTGCCGCCTTCGCATTGTAGTGGTTTGCCGTGGTTTGCTATCATCCCCACTACGAAATGGGGAATAAAGTGGGGAAGCCATGGCCCGCACACTGAACAAGCTGACAGAGGTAGGCGTGAAGGCGCAAAAGAAGGCTGGCCGCCATTCGGATGGTGGAGGCCTTTATCTCAATGTGTCGGCTACGGGGTCCAAGTCGTGGCTCTTTATGTGGACCCCCAAGGGCGCCCCCAGTCGGCACGAGATGGGTCTAGGGGGCTACCCCGCCATCTCTCTTGCTAAGGCCCGCGCCATGGCCGCCGGCTTCCGCGTCGACATTGCCGAAGGCCGCAACCCTAAAGAGGAACGCGACCGGACACCCGAGCCGACCTTTGCAGAAGCGACCGCGCTCTTCATCGCCTCGATGGAAGGGGAATGGCGCAACGAGAAACACCGTTGGCAGTGGAAGCAGACGCTAAAGACCCACTGCACGGCCATCAACAAGAAGCGCCCTTCCCAAATCACCACCGAGGACGTTTTGGGCGTTCTGAAACCTCTTTGGTCGAAACTGCCCGAGACCGCCGCGCGGCTCCGAGGGCGCATCGAGCGCATCCTGAATTTTTGCAAGGTCAAAGGCTGGCGACCCGCAGAGAGCGCAAACCCTGCTGCTTGGGCCGGGCATCTCGAAAACCTTCTGCCGCGCCGCGCCAAGCTTTCGCGGGGACATCAAGCCGCGATGGCTTACGAAGCCGTGCCCGCCTTTATGGCCCGACTTCGCCAGCTCGAC
>CAJYKO010000406.1 GCA_913775215.1 uncultured Devosia sp.
ACCGGCCAGTTCGTGCCGACCTGCGCGGAGTTCGGCACGAACTGGCCGGTATGGTTGGCAACCCGCCCGGCAATAAAATCATTGGCCGCCTCGCACACCGCCCACTCCGGCAGATCGGCGCAAACCCCGCGAAACTCCCGGCCAAAACCCGCCACATCCATGCCCGGCTGCGGGCGAAACTGGCCGATCAGCCGCACTGCGGTATCGCGAACGGTCTCAGCTGCGGCAGGCGCCAGAAGCCGGTCGATTTCCTGCACCCGCAGGGCAATCTGCCGCGCACGCTCTCGATATCGCTCCGGCAGCCGGTCGAACTGATCCTTGGCAATGAGGTCAAACATCCTGGAAAGCCTCCATCAAAACATCGCGGGATGATTTTTTCGGCGCGACCGCGCCTTTAGAAAAATCGCCAGATTTTTCTTCTATGGCTGTGACTCTGGAAGCAGTGCTTCGGCTCTGCGCCCGCAATGCCTTCGCATCGCTGTTTTTCTCAGCCTTCCAACGGGTTACGGCGCTATCCCTGGCTTTCGCCTTGCGCTCCATGGCCTTTTCCCGCTCCAGCCGAAGGCGCTTCTGCACCCATTTCTTCCGCCGCTTGTCGAGCTTCCAGAACGCCATCACCACCGGCTTCATCGCCCGCCACTTGGCCGGCGAAACCTTGGCCTGCAGCGCCAGCAACGCGTCGTCGTCAACAAGCGAACAATCGGGAGAGCGCCAGGCCTGAAACAGCAGCAGCAGATAGGCGCCATGCTGCTCGGTGGTCAGATGCACCGTGTCGGCGAGATACGCATCGGTCCAGAACGGCATGAAAGGCAGGTTAGCCATTGGCATTCTCCGCGCGCATCGGCGGCGTGCCCCAGGCGTCCTTGCCGGGGTGATACTTGATCACCGCCACATTCGCCGCCCGGCTTTCTTCGCGAAGCCGGGCAAGCTCGTTGTAAACATCGGCTTCCGTGCGCCCCAGAATGTAGGCGATCTCGGCGGTGTCATATCCGGAGCGGAAAAGTGTCAGTGCCTTGCTCATGCGTCATCTCGCTTCTCGCCATAAGGCGGCAAAGGTCTCCCGCCGTCTGAACCGGTGGCGCAGACGTCAGGCTTGGTCTTGGCAATGGTGATCTCCCGCCGCACCGTCACGGCGCGGTCGAGGCGCGTCAGGCCGAAAGCTCGGCGCTCCGGCTCAAAGTCTGCCTCCCGACAAGCACATCCAACCGTCCACTTGGGACGGCAAAGGCTTCGAGGTAGGAAGGGGTTGGGCTGACGGCCCGGGGAGGACAAGCCGTCAGCCCGCTTTTGATCGCCGGAGAGGAGAAGCGATCAAAACCTGTGATGCGGCGGCAGAACCGCCGAAACCTGATATGCAGTCATGCGGCAAACACTCCGGCCTTCACGCCGCCAGCCGTTCCCGGTTGATGCGCTCCATCTCGCAAAGAAGCTTGGCCTCCAAGGCCTCGATGTCGATGCGCACATCCCCATCGTCATGCGTCGCTGCAGGATGCGCAGTGCTGCTTGTCGTCATAGCCGCGCCGCCTCTTCGATTGTCAGCAGCGCGCAGACTGGGCGGGCAAAGGTCACGGTGATCCTGATCAACGTGTTCCAGTCCGGCCCGCGCTCGATCAGGTCATGCAGCTCGTCCAGTTCCTCGATGGCATATTCGACATCGACGACACCCGCGTCGCTTCGATATTCGGCCACCGCCTTCCAGCGCGCCACGCCCAGACCGGGCTTTTCCAGAACGTCAGTCATGCTCTTTCCCTTCCCGTATTTCGACCGGCGTCACCGCTCCGCACGCGTCGCAGAACCGCTCGATCTGGTGTTCGATGGAAAGCGGACGCCGGCATTCGCGGCAGCCGATGTAACTCTGCTGAAACGCGGCGCGGCGCGCCTGCGTGGATGCTTCGATACGAACGGAACTCATGCGCGCAAATCCTCCTTCAAGGGAAAGCCCCGCCTTCGCCCCGCCCCGATGCCTGAGAGCAGACGGCCCGGCAAAAGACGCTTCCGCCTTTCGCCTCAGCGCGTGCCGCTCACCAAAGACATCGGGGCGCAGGTCCAGACGAGGGACAAACCCATCCCCCGCCATTCGCAAAGCAGACACCGTCTCACCCGCAACCGCTTGCGTCGCGCAGACGTGCCCGGCGTCGGGCAGCGGCGGCAAAAGCAACGGCTTGTCACAGCTGCTTGCCGCAGCAAGCCCGGCTTGAAAGCCACCTGCCTCGGCGGCATGGTTGATGTGATGACGAAATCTATTCATACAAGAAAACTAGTAAAAATCCAGGCGCCCGTCAACTAGTTTCCTTGTGTGCTTTTCCACAAGCGTTCTGGTAATAACTAAGCCATGGGAATTATTGGCGAAAATCTGAAGTCGATCAGGAAGATCAAAAATCTTTCGCAGGCGAAAGTTGCGGAACTGTCTGGCGTCAGCCAGCAGCTCATCTCGCAGCTCGAGACCGGCTTGACCGAAAAGACCACGGAGCTTCCCGCTCTCGCCCAGGCGCTCGGTGTCGGCGTCCATGAGCTCGACCCATCCTACACGCCGGATGCGGAGGGCATTCCCACGTTAAGCGTGCCCTATCTCGCCTGGGTCAGCGCCGGCGCCATGATCCGCGATGACATTGCCGATGAAGCGCTTGGCCTCATCCGCGTGGCGGATTTGCCGGCCTCCGGAGACTGGATCGCCTTGAAAGTCATAGGAGATTCCATGGATCGGATCTCTCCGCCCGATTCCGTCATCTTCGTCGATCGCAGCGACCGCAACCTCGTACCCAATGGCTGCTATGTCATTTCAGACGTGGAAGGCAACGCCACATATAAGCGCTACCGCTCAGGCCCCATGCGCTTCGAGCCGGTTTCGACCAACCCGCAGCATGAGCCGATCTTCCCGGACAACGACCCCATCATCGTTGGCCGCGTCCGCCGCTCGATCATCAACATGTAAACCATTTGGGAGGACTGCCCTCCCGATCCTGGACCACCCCCGCCTGACGGCGGCTACCACGCAAGGCCCTGCGTTCCCAACGCGATTCTCTCTTTGTTCTCATATCTACTAGTTTTCTTGTTGACATAGCTACTAGTATTATAGTAGACGTTGCTCGCTCATCAGGGGGTAAGACGACTCGGGGATCGAGCAGTGAATTCTCCAGCGAGACAGCGATGACGAGGAGGTTCTCCCATGACCGCACCTGGCTACATCATCGGAAAAGACGAGATGCTGCTCATTGCCACCCGCTGGCGCGATGGCGATACGGTTCTTCTGGAAATGCCCGTGCGCCTTTACAAGGCGCAAGAAATCCAGGCCCTCATCGATGAAACAACCTCCGAAAACTGCACGGTAATTGGCGTCGATCTTTACGACTTCAAGGCCAAGAAGGGCATGTCCATCGCCGAGGATTTCGATCTCCGCTCCTTCACCGAGCGGGAGGAAGACGGCAGGGAAGAAGAGGCACGCGACGAGATCGCTCGACACCGCCGCCTGCGCCACGGCACCGGCCTCTACAACACGCTGAACCATGTGCAGCAGGACATCCAGTCGCGGGCGTGATCAGGACGCCACAACCACTGAACGACATCGCCAACACACGCAGCCAAGCACATCGAAGGCAAAACCCTCACCCATTCACCGGCCTCGGGTTGCCCGCCTA
>CAJYKO010000407.1 GCA_913775215.1 uncultured Devosia sp.
CGGGTCCGATCTCGATATCATCCGCGGCGAAGGCTATCTCCTCGGCGCCGCCCTGGGCTTTATCGGCCTGATCTTCTTTTTTGCCGAGCGCCACAGCTATGGCGGCCTGCGCTTGCCTTGGCCGGTCCGGTCCGATCGTGCCTGGCTTCTAGCGCACCGGGTCATCGGCATCGCCACCGGCCTCACCGGTCTCCTGCTGATCTGGACAGCTTGGACCGACCCCGGTCCCGCGATCCTGGCACTGACCTACGCGTCCGCATTGCTCATCCTGCCCGCCTTCGCAGCCCTTGTGAGTCTGGCCGTTTCCCGCGTCTGACAACTTCCATTCTCTAATTCCCTGTACAGAATGAGAAAATTCTTCTGCCTTGATCGGAAATGGAACGCCATGCGCTGCGCTACGCCACACGCAGGCGTAAGTTGTGGGCAAGATAAAGGCAGGGTGCCGCGTTTTTAAGCGCCCTTGCCACTGCAAAGGTCGTAAAATGTCTTCCACTTCCGTATCCGCTGCGCGCCCGCCCAAGGCGCCCAAGCCGCTTTACGCCAATTTCGGCTTCCAGGTCCTTGCCGCCATGGTCATCGGCCTCGCGCTCGGCTTCGTCGCCCGCTCCATGGGGCCTGATGCCGCCGGTAACGCCAATTGGCTCACCCAGACCCTCGCGACCATCGGCTCGTCCTTCGTGTCGCTGCTCCGCGCCCTGGTCCCGGTTCTCGTCTTCACCGCCATCGTCGCCTCGATCGCTAATCTTCGCGAACTCAACAACGCCGCCAAGCTCGTCTGGCAAACTCTGCTCTGGTTCGCCATCACGGCGCTGATCGCCGTTGCCATTGGCATCGCCCTCGGCCTCATCATCCAGCCCGGCCTTAATTCCAGCGTCGCGGCCGATCTTGCCAAGGCGCCGTCCTCGACCGGCTCCTGGCTCGATTTCCTCAAGGGCCTGATCCCCTCCAACATTCTCGGCCTTCAGGCATCGACCCGCGTCACCGATGGTAGCGCTTCCACAAGCCTCAGCTTCAACGTGCTGCAGATCCTCGTGATCTCCATCGTCGTCGGTATTGCGGCCCTCCGCGTCGGCCCCGCCGCCGATCCGTTCATCGCCTTCACCCGCTCCTTCCTCAAGGTGATCCACAAGGTCCTGTGGTGGGTCATTCGCCTGACCCCGATCGGCACCATCGGCCTCCTCGGCAATGCCGTCGCCGTCTATGGCTGGGACGCGCTGGCGCAGCTTGGCTGGTATTCGGCAGCCATCTATATCGGCCTCGCTTTGGTGCTGTTCGTCGTCTATCCGGTGCTACTCCAGCTCAATGGCCTCAACCCCATCCGCTATTTCCAGAGCGCCTGGCCGGCCATCCAGCTTGCCTTCGTGTCGCGTTCGTCCATCGGCACCCTGCCGGTCACCGAGCGCATCACCGAAGAAAATCTCGGCGTGCCGCGTGAATATGCCGCCTTCGCTGTGCCGCTCGGCGCCACAACCAAGATGGACGGCTGCGCCGCCATCTATCCGGCGATTTCGGCCATATTCGTCGCCCAGTTCTTCGGTATCTCGTTGGGGATAGAGCACTATTTGCTGATCGTCTTCGTCTCGGTCATCGGCTCCGCCGCCACGGCTGGTCTCACCGGCGCCACGGTCATGCTGACCCTGACGCTCTCGACCCTCGGCCTGCCGCTCGAAGGCGTCGGCCTCTTGCTTGCCGTCGACCCCATCCTCGACATGGGCCGCACTGCGGTCAACGTCGCCGGCCAGGCCCTCGTGCCGACCATCGTCGCCAAGCGCCAGGGTATCCTCGATCAGGCCACCTATGATCGTGGCGAAAGCATCGACACGCTCGGCGCGGACGCTGTTCCAGCCGAATAAGTCGAGCAGTATATCGCAAGTTAATGGGGAGGCTGTGCCTTCCCATTTTTGTTGATGGCTTGTCAAAACCCTTTACGAACCAGCAAATTTTCTCCTTCAACTTTGCCGCTGTTGAAGCTATTGAGCGCCGTTGTGCACAAGGGAAGGATGCCAAATGGCTCAGAAGCCTGGTCTGTGGGACGGACGGCGGCGCGCTGTCACCTTGGGGATGATCTCCAATATCATCGGTGCAGCAGCAGCCGGAGGCGCTGCGATCACCGCCTGGCTCAGCACGCATTGGCAGACGGACCTGACGCAATGGACACTGGTTCTCGCCGGGATCGGCGGGGTCTTCGTGGTCAAGGGTACGATCATTCTCGGCATCGCCGAAAGCCGCCCCTACGTGCCGTCGCACTCTGACGCTGATGTCCAGCAATCCATGCGCGCCTTTGAAGGTCGTCTAAATTCCCGTCAGAAGGCCTTGGTGGAGCGGCTCGACACGCTCGAATCCGACGTCGCCAATATTCGCGTCCAGGGGTGAGCCGGTTTCCGGCTCAAACCGCCTTTTTCAGCGATAGCTTCTTGGCCTTGGTCTTCGATTTACGGGCCAGCTTGGCCGAGCGCGGCACGAAATTGGCCATCACCCGCTCGATGACCTTGATCGCCTTGTCCGTGCCGTCTTCGCTCCGCAGCTTTTCAGCCATGAGAGCAGCATTGCGACGATAGGATTCGTTGCTGTTGAGATCGGCCAGCGCCTCGGCCAGCGTTTCCGCCGTCAGCTTGCGCAGTCGAATGGCCTTGGGCCCGCAGCCAAGTTCGTAGACACGACGGCCCCAATAAGGCTGGTCCATGGCCTGCGGCACGACAAAGGTCGGGCGTCCCAGATGCAGCCCCGCCGAGGTCGTGCCCGCGCCACCATGGTGCACCACGGCGCTCACATAGCGGAAAAGCCGATCATGCGGCGCCTTCTCGATCGGGAAGATGGTGTCCGGAAGATCGCGCGGATCAATGCCACCCCAGCCCCGCGCCACGACCGCGCGGCCACCCCAAAGCGCCACGGCTTCCTTGAGAATCCGCGTATTGCGCTCCGCGCCAAAGGGCATCGAGCCAAAGCCGATATAAACCGGCGCTTCGCCCGCGGACAAAAACGCCTCGAATTCTGGCGTCGGCTCCCAGCTGCTGCGATCACGCAGGTTCCAGTAACCGGTCACCAGCGCCGTTTTCGGCCAGTCGCGTGGACGTGGGCTGACCGCAGCGGAATAGGCATACATGGTCGTCAGCGGCGAACCGTCTGTATTGGTGAAAACCCCGCCCATATTTCGCGCCTCAAGCCCCATCAGCTCTCGGCGCAGTCGGTTGCGCGGCAGGTTCCAATAGGCCTGCTGCATGGTGGCAGCGGTATAGGAGAGCTTGTTGAGAGTAGGGCCCAGATCGTCTGCCACGTAATACATCGAGAGCGGAAATTCGCTCGTCGAATTGAGCGGCTGCAGCGCCGTCATGATCGCCGGCACTTTCAGCGCCTCTGCGATATCGATGCCGAAGCTGGTATTCATATTGACGACAATGGCCTCGGCGCCCTGGCACATCCGCCAGGCCGCGCGGGCTGCCGTATCGATGATCTGCTGACCCTGCTTGAGCATCCAGGGGCCATTGATGAGCATGGCGCTGCTGCTCATCGCGTTTTCAAAGCGCGTTTCCTTGAGGAAAGACTGGATCGACGGGCCGAGCGATTGGAATTCGAGCCCATAGCCCGTCACGAGGCCTTCGAATTCCTCGGTGGCGCCCAATACGACGCTATAGCCACGTTCCTGCAGCGCCAATGAGAGCGCGATATAGGGTTGAACGTCGCCTTGCGTGCCGATCGTCACCAGGGCAATGCGCTTCAAGTTTCAACCTCATCATACGCCGTCACGCCGTACGTCGTCGTGCCCCTGGGCATTTACAAGACCATGTGGAGCAATTATGAACGGCCTGTCGATTGTTGCATTCCTTACAAAAACGACCTTCGAAGGGCAAGAGACATGCTGTCTCCATTCACTGTTGCATGGGTTGGAGCTCCGCTCGCCGGCATGGTGATCGCTATTGCAGCCGCCGCTGCGGCGGCAAACGCCCGATAGCTCTTCCCGCGTGGCCACGCCGTGGCCGGGAAGAGCCGAATAGATCGTTCCGGCCTCGCAAGGGCCGCTTTAACCCATCCAAAACCATAATTACGCGATAATCAGCGTCTCTGTTGAGCCGCAAGCGCCATGCGCGTCGCGACCAGTTCAGGGTCCTTGAGGGGACCTTCCGAGGAATAAAATGAGCGAAGTCTTCCATCGCATCCGCCGCCTGCCGCCTTACGTTTTTGCACATATCGATCCGATCAAGGCCAAGGCGCGCGCCGAAGGCGTCGATATCATCGACCTCGGCATGGGCAATCCGGACATGCCGACGCCTGAGCATATCGTGGCAAAGCTGCAGGAAACGGTTCGCGATCCGCGTACCCATCGCTATTCCACCTCCCGCGGCATCCCCGGCCTCCGCAAGGCGCAGGCGAGCTATTACGGCCGCCGCTTTGGCGTAAAACTCAATCCCGATACCCAGGTCGTCGCGACACTCGGGTCAAAGGAAGGGTTCGCCAATATGGCTTCGGCCATCACCGCCCCTGGCGACGTTGTGCTGGTGCCCAACCCGACCTATCCGATCCATTCCTTCGGCTTCATCATGTCGGGCGGCGTCGTCCGCTCCATGCCGGCCGAGCCGGGCGAGGATTTCATGCGCGCCCTCGATCGCGGCGTGCGTCACTCGATCCCAAAACCTATTGCGCTGGTCCTCAACTACCCGGCCAACCCGACCGCCTATACTGCCGATCTCGATTTTTACGCCGAGGTGGTCAAATATTGTAAGCAGCACGACATCTTCATCCTCTCCGATCTCGCCTATTCCGAGATCTATTTCGACGAGAAGAACCCGCCGCCCTCGATCCTCCAGATCCCCGGCGCCATGGATATTTCGGTGGAGTTCACCTCCATGTCGAAAACCTATTCCATGCCCGGCTGGCGCGTCGGCTTTGCCGTCGGCAATGAGCGCCTGATCGCTGCGCTCGCCCGCGTCAAATCCTACCTCGACTATGGCGCGTTCACCCCGATCCAGGTTGCTGCCGTCGCCGCCCTCAATGGCTCAGACGACGTCATCGAAGAAGTTCGCAAGGTCTATAAGCACCGCCGCGACGTCATGGTCGAAAGCTTCGGTCGCTCCGGCTGGGATATCCCCGTGCCAAAGGCCACCATGTTCGCCTGGGCGCCCATTCCGCCCCAGTTCGCTCATCTTGGCTCGCTCGAATTTGCCAAGCTCCTCGTCCAGGAAACCGGCGTTGCCGTCGCTCCAGGCGTCGGCTTCGGCGAATATGGCGATCAATACATTCGCCTCGCTTTCGTCGAAAACGAGCAGCGCATCCGCCAGGCCGCCCGCAACATCAAAAAGCTGCTGGGCAGCAAGGGCGAGCAGAGCAACATCGTCCCAATGGCCTCTGCGACGAAGTAAGGCCAAACGCCCCACCAGCACTGGGGCCAAACACAACTCGCTTGTCACCCCGACTACGGCCGGGGCCCATCTTGAGATCACAGGATGGATCCCGGCATTGACCGGGATGACAGCCGGTGGGGCCCCAATTCTGGTGCCCCGCCTCCTTCAACGCCGTGAGATAGACGCGTGGATGCAGATCTAACTTTTGCTATGCACTGCGGCTATTTCGATAAGGGCGTCTGCCGCTCCTGCACACGCATGGGCGAACCATATGGCGCCCAACTCGACGCCAAGCTCACCCACGCCCGCGACCTTCTCGCCGCCTGGCCAGACGCCAAATGGCTCCCCCAGATGGCCAGCCGTCCTAAAGCCTTCCGTAATAAGGCCAAAATGGTCGTCGGAGGCGCCGCCGATGCACCCACGCTCGGTATTCTCGACACCACCCAGCACGGCGTCGATCTCACCGGCTGCGGCATCCTCACCCCCGGCCTCAGTAGCGCCTTCGACCCCATCAAATCCTTCATTTCACTCGCGCGCATCGCCCCCTATGACATCCCGACCCGCCGCGGCGAGCTAAAACATGTCCTCCTGACCGAATCCGCCGATGGCGAGCTCATGCTTCGCTTCGTGCTCCGTTCGACCGAAGCGCTCAGCCGCATGCAGAAGCACCTGCCGAACCTCCTCACAGCGCTCCCTCAACTCGCCGTCGTGACGGCTAATCTCCTCCCCGAGCACAAGGCGGTCCTCGAAGGCGAAGAAGAAATCTGGCTGAGCGGCAGCGAAACGCTCGCCATGCGCCTCGGCACAACTACCCTCCATCTCCGCCCCGCCAGCTTCTTCCAGACCAATACCGAAATCGCCAAAGGTCTTTATCTCCAGGCCCGTGACTGGATCGACCAAGCCGGCGCCAAAACCATTCTCGATCTCTATTGCGGGGTAGGGGGCTTCGCCCTCCACGTCGCTGCACCCGGCCGCCGGATTCATGGTATCGAACTCAGCGCCCCCGCCGTCGAATCCGCCCGCCTCAGCGCGTCCGAAGCCGGCCTCATTGACGTCACCTTCTCCGTCGGCGACGCCACTGCCCTCGTCGCTGCCGACGTGCCCGACACCATCATCGTCAATCCGCCCCGCCGCGGGCTCGGCGATCAGCTGTGCCAAACCCTTCAAACTTCCGGCGCCAAAACCATTATCTATTCAAGCTGCAACGCGGTCACCCTCGCCAAGGACCTGGCCGCCATGCCGGCTTACACGCCCGCCGTTGTCCGCCTCTTCGATATGTTCCCGCAGACTGACCACTATGAGGTCATGGTCCTCCTGACCCGCCGCGACCACGCATAGTCAGTCAGAAATTACATGACAATGATAATCACCTTTCGTATGGAGTGTGATCTCCAGCAAAAGGGTGACCCATGTCCGTCCGTTCGATCCTGCTCGCGGCCACCATCGCACTAGCCGGTGTTACCACAGCCTACGCCCAGGCGTTCCCGGTCACGCTTGAGCATGCCTATGGCGAACCCACCATTCCCGCCGAACCCCAGCGCATCGTCACCTGGGGCTGGAGCAACGAGGACGCGGTCATCGCGCTCGGCAAGATCCCGGTCGGCATGCCCTTCCAGTCCTATGGCGGCGGCGACAACGGCATCCACGACTGGGTCGAAGAAGCGCTCGCCAAGACCGGCGCTGAGACCCCAACCGTGCTTGAAGCCGGAAGCGAACCACCGATTGAACAGATCGCCGCCCTCAATCCCGATCTCATCATCGCCGCCTATTCCGGCATCACGGAAGAGCAATATGCCGTCCTCTCCGGCATCGCCCCCCCCATCGCCTATTCCGGCGCCCCCTGGTCCACCTCCTGGCAGGACTTGACCCTGATCGTCGGCAAGGCCCTCGGCAAGGAAGAGGAAGCCAAGACCCTCGTCACCGAAACCACCGATTGGGTGAAGGCCGAATTC
>CAJYKO010000408.1 GCA_913775215.1 uncultured Devosia sp.
TCATCGACGAAGACGAAGAAATCGCCCTTGGCCGAGAAGTTTGCGGGCAGCGCTGCCTTCACTTCTTCAAGATAGGCGGAGACATCGTCCTCATCCTTGCCGCCGAATTTGTGGATTAGCGAGCCGACCAGCCAAGGCGTGGTATCGTTCAGCACGCCGATCAGATCAGCGCCGGATTTGGTGCGGTGGATTTGCTCGCCCACCCCCAAAAAGACCTTCTCGATTTGCTCGTCCAGCTCGGTCCGGTCGGTGATGATGAGGACGCGGGCATCCTTCACGTTTTCGCGTATCCACTTGGCCAGCCACACCATTGTCAGGCTCTTGCCCGATCCTTGCGTATGCCAGATGATGCCGCCTTCACGCTTGCGCACCCGGTCTTGCGCGGCCTTCACGCCGAAATACTGGTTGGGGCGGCACAGCTTCTTGATGCCTGCATCGAACACGACAAAATCGTGCAGGATTTCGAGTAGGCGCGGCTTAGCGCACATATGGATCAGGTCACGGTCCAGCCGCTGCGGCGGCAGGCCACCGCCCTCCTCCGGCTCTTTCCAGTCGAGGTAATAGCTTTCCGGTGTCTGGATCGTGCCGTAGCGCAACCCCTCCGTGTCGTTGCCGGCCATGACGAGCTGCATGGTCGCAAAGAAGGGCTGGATGAAAATGCCCTTCTGATTGTCGAGGTTCTGCCGGATGCCTTCGGAAACCGACACGGTGGAGCGTTTCAGCTCCAGCACGCCCAGAGCGATGCCGTTGACATAGAGCACGATGTCCGGCCGCTTGGTGGCGCTGCTGCTGTCCGGCCCGCGCACCGTCACCTCTTCGGCGATAGCGAAGTGATTGGCGTCCGGGTTGGCCCAGTCGATCAGCTTCACCGTCTGAAACGGCTGGCTCGGCCCGGCCTGCACCTTCACGCCATAGCGCAGCAGATTATATACGGCGCGGTTGACCTCATAGGGGATGGTCGCCTGATCGCCCGCTATGCGGCGCAGTTCGGCAATGGCTAGTTTGATCAGAGCATCATCATGGCGGCCGGTGAGCCATGCCGTGAGCAATTCCGGCTCGATGTTCCGGTTGCCCTCCCGGTCTTTCCAGTCGCCCAGATAGGTGTAGCCCATGCGGTTACGGAACAGCGTGACGATGCGGTTCTGCGTGGCGCGCTCCAACTGGCCGACTTTGCTCATCAGCTTGTCCTGATTTCCATTGCGGTGACGATGTTGGCAATTTTGACGGACGCGGACGGCCGATCACCCGTCACGTTGTAGATAATGCGCTGCTCATCGTCATCGCGCATTGCCAGCTCATCCTTGTTGGCCAGTTCAACGTCGATCCACTCGCCATCGTCAGAGACACCAGTGATGCGTGTAAGGGCAATCATCTGACCGCTGACAGTCCAAAGCCCGAATAGCCAATAGTCGCTCATCATCCGTGACGTATACCAAGCGGGCAGGATTTCGGCGGCGCGGGTCCAGTCGCTTTCCATCGCAATCTTGCGATTGACCTTGCGCCATTCCATGCCAGCAAAGACGGCAGAGCCGATGCCCGCCACCGCGCCAATCACGCCACCGATGGCCCCGATCCATGCCAGCGCATCGTTCATACCAATCTGATCCTGCCGGTGAGGAGTTGCTGCATCATGCCTTGGCGTAGCATGGCCAGCTTACTGCGCTTCGCTTCGGCGGCGGCGATTTCACTTTCCATCATATCGAGCACGCCGACTATCGCGACTTGTTCCGTTTCGTCCGGCATCTCGACTTCGATGCCCTCGATAGTTTTTGAATTGAGGCTTGGGACGCCGGATGCTTCATTGTAACCCCTCCAGTCAATCCTCTGGAAAGTATAGTAAATATACTTTGGATTATAGCCAGGAAGGATCTCGGTGTAGAATAATGTGTCAACAGACCAGAACGGGATTTCGACGTATTGCGGCCTGTCGATTGTGCCCTTTCGGCCAATGAGGACCGAGGGCTTGTCGTAAAGTGGGGTATTAGAGCGACCGATTTCGCCGCCGGTTGCTAGGATCGGATATTTGCCGCCTTCGACCTCGACTTCCTTTTGAGACTTGCCATGCCGGACGTGCAGCGTCCGTCGGAACGGCACAGTTCCCCACTCCCTCGAAAAGCCGGGGAGGCGGCGCTTGCCGGTAAGGAGTTGCTGCATCGCGCCCTGCTTTATGTCCCGCTTCTTGGCGATCAGCGCGTCCAGCGATGCGATCAGGTCACCAATATCGCTCAGGGCTTGGGCGATACGCTTTTGTTCAGGCTCAGGTGGAAGCGGGAAAGTGCATTCGGATAGTGAGCCGCCATTCGTCAGCGCCCGCGTGGTGTATGTGGCTCGTGACTCAATCTGCTTGCGAACCTCGCGTGCCCGCAAGGCATATGCGGCATATTCCGGCAAAAGCTCATTGTTTCTGGGCCGCCCTCGCAAAACGAAACCGCTGAACACGGCGCGCTGGATCGGCTCAAGAAGAACGGCCGAATAGCCGATTTCCGACATTGTTTCCGATGTCCGGGTGAAAAAGGCATCACCCTGAGAGGCCGAATATGCGTCAGCCTCGTCATTGGTGACCGTTACTTTACCCCGGACATCGGCGGCGGTTAAGCGCTGGTTGCCATAGACATCCATGTAATTGATGATCGGAGTGCCTTGCCCGAAAAAGCGTTTGGCCTTGTTCAATCCGTTCTTGAAAGCATAATGCGTCCCGATACTGGTCCACCGCCAGCCTTCGGGCAGCTCATCACCTTCAACCTGTGGCGAAGCATCCTTGGTCATTGGAACTGGAGTCCCATGGCCGCCAGATGGTCGGCAACCTTCGCCTCTAGGTCGTTCACTGCCTTGTTCAATGTCGGCAGCGGCTGCCGATACCGCTCCACCAGCGTTTTGATCCGGCCGGTCAGCGCCTGTGCAATGCGGTCCCGCTCGCCATTGATGGCCGCCTCGATGGAGGCAATCCATTTGTCCTCCACCACCAGTGCCTTGGCATCCGCATCGGTTAGCTTGGCATATTGGGCGACGGTCTTGGCATCGAGTTTTGCCTTGGCCTCTTTCACCGCTGCGTTCTGCTCACTTTCTTCCGCGATCAGCCGCAGCATGTCGTCGATTGCAAACATCTCCAGAAATTCGGGGATGGTTTCCAGCAGATCGGCCTTGATCGCCTCATCTGCGCCGCCCTGTTTTTCAAGTTTGTCATATCGCTTGAAAAAGCCCTGATCCAGCTCGCCAGCCAGTTCCTTGCGCCGCGATTTCAGCAGAGCAGCGGTGATCTTGCCCTTCCCATTGCGGCATTCTGCCAGCAGCCCATCCTCCCCGCTGTGATCTTCATCCAGCGCGGCGATGCGTTGCTCCACATCCTCCAGCGCTGCCTCCAGCGCGTCGAGTGCTGCCTGTTCCGCTGCAAAGAAGCGCGTCACGATCAGCGCGGGCGGGATGACTTCGGCAACAAAGGCGCGGGTAGCCCGCCCGGCCTTAAGCAGCAGGTCCGGGGTTTCCGGCCAGACCATCTTGTCGCCATCCTTCACCTTGACGATCTCGCGCATCACCTTGGCAGCGGCCCAGCCGTCAGACGTGATCTGATAGACATCGTCCTGCATCACGTCAGACCAATAGGTCATGATATGCTGATAGGCGTCATAGCCATCAAGCAGCGGCGCAGCGTTGAACCGCGCCAGCAGGTCCTCCGACAGCGTATGGATCAAATCCTTGGGATGCTGGCCGGGGCCATACCCGCGCATGGTGGCGATATTGGCATCGCGCCATTCGGCGAAAACCTGATCCAGCTTGGCCGTCAGCGCCAAGAAATCGGGGTGCTGCATGATCGCGCCTCGCACCTCTTCGGGCGCGGGAATGGCGCTCAGATAGCCCGCCCGTTCATGCGGGGCGAAAAGGGCGGCGCGCAGGCCGGGCATTGCGTCCCAAAAGAGGGACAGCGCATCGATGTCAGCGGCGGGAATGCCGCCTTTCAGATGCGCCTCGATGTCCTGCAAGTCTTCCGGCTCGGCACTGTCGATATAGCGCGGTAGGCTCAGGTTGCCGCCGTTCTGTTCTGACATGATTTCCGCAGTGGGCACCATGCGCGAATACCCGGGCAGCTCGATACGCTTTTCGAACACATCGACGATCTTGTGCACATCTTGATGGCGCAGGCGGTTTTTGGGGCCGTCCTTGGTAAAGCCCTTGCCCGCGTCGATCATGAAGATGCCGGTGCGGCTGGCGGCATTCTCTTTGTCCAGCACGATCAGGCAGGCGGGGATGCCAGTGCCGTAAAACAGATTGGCGGGAAGGCCGATGATGCCCCTGATGTATCCGCGTCTGATGATGTCCTTGCGGATTTCGCCTTCGGCATTGCCCCGGAACAGCACGCCGTGCGGCATGACGACCACAGCCTTGCCGGTCGATTTCATGCTGGCGATGACGTGGAGCAGATATGCATAGTCGCCGTTCTTCGCGGGCGGGCGGCCATAAACGAAGCGACCATATTCCTGCTCAAGCCCGGTGGACCATGCCTTGTCCGAAAAGGGCGGGTTGGCCACGACATAGTCGAAGGTCTTGAGGCCACTGCCCGCTTTGAAATGGGGCTGGGTGATGGTGTTGCCGCGCCACAGCTCGGCATCGGCATTCTGGTGGATGACCATGTTCATGCGCGCCAGCGCATAGGTCGCCACGTCCTTTTCCTGCCCATAGATCGACAGGCCATCGGGCGCGGCATCCGCCGCCTTCAGCAGCAGCGAGCCGGAGCCACAGGTGGGGTCATAGATGGTCTGATCGCGCTTGGTCTGGCCGTTGATGCCGACCGCCTTCGCCATGATCCGGCTGACTTCGGCCGGAGTGTAGAACTGCACCTTGGACTTGCCGCTCTCAGTGGCGAAGTGGCGCATCAGATATTCATAGGCATCGCCCAGAATGTCGTCGCCTTCGGCCCGGTTCTTGCGGAAATCCAGCTCCGGTCGGC
>CAJYKO010000409.1 GCA_913775215.1 uncultured Devosia sp.
GCAAGGCTCAGCCCCACATGATTGAGCGCCTTGTCGACCGCCGCCTCGACCTCAGCCTTGCCCTTGAGCCCCAGAAAACGCTTCGCCGTCGAATAGAGGTAATAATCCAGCGTCGAGAGCGGATTAAATGCCTCGAACGGATTCTGGAAAATCGGCTGCACCTTGGCCATGAACCTGAGCTTGTCCGCGCGGCTCCTGATCCTGGCAATGTCCTGCCCCTCGAAAGTCAGCTTGCCGCTCGTCGGTGTCTCGTTGCCAAGGATCATCCGCGCCGTCGTCGTCTTGCCGCTGCCGGACTCTCCGACAATGGTGAAAATCTCCGGCGTGGTGTCGCTGATGGTGAAGCTGACATCCTTGACTGCATGCAGCGTCGAGCGGTCCAGAAATCCGCCGACCGCATAGTCCTTGTTCACATGATTGAGTTCGAGAAGCGCGCTCATGCGGCCACAACCTCCCCGGCCCGCCAGCAGGCAACCCGGCCCGAAAGCCGGTTCTCGAGCGGCGGATTCCCGGACTTGCATTTGTCGATGGCGAGCGGACAGCGCGGATGAAACCGGCACCCGCTCGGTGGATCGGCCAGGTTCGGCGGCTTGCCCGGCAGTGCCGAGCGCCGCGTCTTGTCCCCGAGCCTTGGCAGGCTTGCGATCAAATGCGCGGTATAGGGATGCTGCGGCCTCTGGAACACATCGAGCGTCGGCCCCTCTTCGACCAATCGCCCGGCATAGACGATCCCGATCCGGTCCGAGATCGCAGCATGCACCGTCATGTCATGCGTCACAAAAATGATCGAAGCGCCCATGCGCTGCTGGATATCCTTGATCAGCGCCAGGACATCCTGCTGCACCAAAACGTCGAGGGCCGTCGTCGGCTCGTCCGCGATGATGAAGTCGGGCTCGCACACCGTTGCCAGCGCAATCGTCAAACGCTGCCGCATCCCGCCCGAAAGCTGGTGCGGAAAGGATTCGAGCACCCGCGGATCAAGCCCGATCCTTTTAAGGTGCTGCTCCACCTTCGCCCGAAACTCCCGCTCGGAAAGCCCCATATGCCTGAACGCGAAGTCATGAAACGCATGCTTCACCTTCCGCACCGGGTTGAGCACGTTCATCGAGCCCTGCATGATGTAGGAAAGGTTCTGCCACCGCGCCCCCTTCATCCGCTGCGGCTCGCCATAAACGTCGAGCGTTTCGCCGCCAAAGTCGAACTTTACCGACCCTTCGACCACCCGTAGCGGCGGCGTAATCGCCCCCGCAATCGTCTTGATCAGCGACGATTTCCCCGAGGACGACTCCCCGGCAATCCCATAGATCTCGTTCCGCTTTATGGTCAGCGTCACATCGTCGACCGCTCGAACCTCCCGGCGCACGCCAAAGTAGTTCATCTGATAATAGGCTTTAAGGCCTTCGACCTTCAGCACGTCGTCTGTAGCCACAGGTGTTTTGACGAGATCGAGCATGACTACACCCCCATCCGGCTCAATCGACTGCGCGGATCGATATATTCATTCACCGATATCGCCAGCAGGAAGAGCCCCAGGAACAGCAACACGATCGCAACGATCGGAAACGCGATCCACCACCAGATGCCGGCAATGATCGCTTGATGCTGGTTGGCCCAATAGATCATCCCGCCGATTGTCGGCCGGTTGATGTCGGAAAAGCCAAGGACCGACAGCGTCACCTCAAGCCCGATGGCCCAGATCAGGTTGTTCATTGCCGTAAAGAAAATCACCGGCATGACATAGGGCAGATGCTGGCGGATCAGGATCTGCGGCACGCTCATCCCGGCGAACACCGCATGGCGCGTGAATTCGCGGGTCCGCAGGCTCAGCGTCACCGAGCGGATCAGCCGCGCGTCATAGTTCCAGCCCAAGAGCGCCGCCGTGGCGGCCAAAACGGGCCAGCTCATCGAATCCCGCATCACGAAATAAACGAGCAAGAGGATCGGAATATTGGGCAGCGCGATCATGGTGTCGTTGAGCGTCATCAACGCCTCGTCCCACTTGCCCCCGAGATAGCCAGAGATCATGCCCACGGCGACCGCCAGCAAGCGGCTCAAAATCGTCACCGTGATCCCGAACAGCATCGTGTTCCAGATCGCCGAACTCATCTGCCAGAGCACGTCCTGCCCACGCGACGTGGTGCCGAACCAATATTGCGCCGAAGGCGGCATATCGGGTGGCAGCAGGTAAATAGCGCTGTCGGGCATCGGCGCCCAGAAGTGAGCCAGTGCGAAGAGGAAAATGCCGAGAGTCAGCACGAAGCCGATGGCAAATTCCCGGTTGTAGCGGAGCAGGTCGCGAAGAATCTTGAACATGGTCAGCCGTGCCTCACGCGCGGGTCGATGAGCGGATAGATGAGGTCGATGATGAAGACGGCCACGGCCACCGCCACGATCGACATGGTCGTCACCCCGAGCACCAGCGAGTAGTCCCCGCGATAGATGCCCTGGATGAGAAGCCGCCCGACGCCGGGATAATTGAAAAGGAATTCGGTGATGACGGCGCCGCCAAAGACATTACCGAGGCTGAGCGCCAGACCCGTCAACTGCGGCAAGAGCGCATTGCGCGCCACATATTGGGAAAAGATCTTGCTAGAGGACACCCCGCCCAGTTCGGCATAGACCACATGGTCGTCGGTCACGATATTGGAGACCAGCGAGCGCATGGAAATGAACCAGCTGCCGATCCCGACCAGCACCAGCGTCAGCGCCGGCAGCGTCCCGTGCAAAATCAACGAGCGGATATAGTCGAAGCTGAAGGCCGGCTGCAGGTTCATCTGCGCCCCGCCCGAAATGGGCAGCACCGGCCAGATAAAGCCGAAGGCAAGCAACAGCACGAGCCCGATAATGTAGGCCGGCACTGGATGCAGCGCCATGATCGCCGCGCCCGAGAGTTTTAGGAGCGTGTTGTTGCGATAGTAACCCGCAAGGGCTCCGAGCAGGTTCCCGAGCGTCCAGGTGATAATCAACGCCAGGGTCAGCAGCCCGACGGTCCAGGGCAAGGCGCTCACGATCAGCGACATGACCGGGGTCGGGAAGGACGACAGCGAGGGTCCGAAATCGCCCTGCAGCACGCGGCCCCAGAACCCCAGATATTGCTCGATCATCGAGCCCTTGAGACCATAAAGCTCCTGCAGCGCTTCGCGCATCAATTCCACCGCCCTGGGGTCGGTGGCACCGAAATTGGTCATCAACGACACGGACTGTTCCACCGGATCGACGGGGGAAAGCTTGGTGATGACGAAAGCCAGCGAAACGCCCAGGAAAATCACGAGGAAAAACTGGAAGAGGCGCCGGACGAGATATTTGGCAAAGCCGTCCATCTGCGTGCCCGTTTCGAACTAAAATCAGGGAAACGGGCGGGGTCATGCCCCGCCCGCAGGGCCTATTGTGCAGCCGGTGCGTTCGGGTTGGCTTCGAGAGCCACCACCATGTAGCGCAGGTTACTCCAGAACGGACCCGAAGCCGAATAGGGATTCTCGGCGCTGGGGTAACCCGTCCAGTAGGTCGTGTCGAAAGGCGCGAACTTGTTGTAGGCCATCAGCGGAATGAACGGCATCTCTTCGACAGCGAGCTTGAGATAGTCCATGCCGAGCTGGGTCACCTTCGGATCGTCAAACCCAACCACGCGGTTGGCTTCGATGATCTGGTCAAGCCGTTCATCGGTCCAACGGGTCAGATTGCGCGGCGGCTGGGTTTCCCCGGCTGGCTTGACGAAATCGGAGTGATAGCTTTCGAGGAAGAAGCTGAGGTCCGGGTGACCGCCCCAGGTTTCGACGGTCCAATAGATGGCGACATCGAAGTCACCGCCGCCAAGGCGCTGGCCATTGGTCGGGCCTGCAACTTCCACCGTCGTCTGCACGCCTTCCATCGACCACTGTTGGGCAATGATCGTGCCGGCACGGGCGAGCGTCGGCACATTGTCACCCTCGACCATCAGCTTGATGGTGAATGGCGTGCCATCGGGCTTCATCCACTGGTTGCCGTTCTTGGTGAAGCCGGCCTTCTGCAGCAATTCGGCCGCCGCCTGCACGTCCTGCTTCCACCAGCCATTGCCGAACATTTTGGCAAGCTGCGCCGGATCGTCGGGAATATCGTCGCCCCATTGCGGCTTGACGAGCGCGGCGATCTGCTGCGGCACGGTCTGGTCGTAAGGCTTGATCGTCCGCGCGCCGGTATCGAGCTCATAGGCGTTGAGCCACTCCTGCATCGGCTCGTAATAATCGACCACAGCCGTACCCGTCGGCGGCACCGAAAGCGCAGCCAGGTTCGCCGCTCCGCGATAAGAGCCCATGGCCACGGCACGGATGTCGATCATCAGGGCCAGCGCC
>CAJYKO010000410.1 GCA_913775215.1 uncultured Devosia sp.
CGAGATCACCGATGAAGCCTGACATGGAACCTCTAATCGATGTAACAGCAGGCAACAAAACGATGCCCGTTGCAAATGTTTATCACGAGATCAACGAGTCGATACTCTGGCCTAGAAACCCTACCGGCTGGGTTTTCCTTGGCAGAGCCGTCCATGCAGTCGGACGTCTACTTTTCCCTACATGGAAAAAGTATACACCTTACGGACTTCTACCCGATTCTATGGTTGGCGCCGCTTGGGGCGACGTCCTTATGGCGGAAGAAGATCAGGCACAGTATGCAAGCTGGCTTATTAACAGGCGAGGCGACGATGCGGATTATATTTATCGAACCAACAGACCATTTGACTATCTCGAACCTGAAAACGAATCCTCAACGGTAACTGATACAGAGTGGGATTTGGCATGTGATCTCTCTCAAGAGGAGTGGGCAATTGGTATGGGAAACCGTCGCATGTTCGACGAAGTTCAGCTCTATCTTGTCCAGGAAGCAGAGGCGGGCCGTATAATTTTCGGTTCGCGACCGCTACCTGGCGGGGAGCCAAAGCCGATGCCCAAAGATTGGTGGTTTACCGATCGCTATCGAGTGCGGTTCGAAACACTGACGTTCGACCCCGCGAATCCATTTGCTCAAACCGCGCCCGATCAGAAGATTGCTCATCATTTATTTATTCAAGCGGATTGCCTTGAGGATTTGTTGGACCGAAAACCGCGCTCAGAGAAGCCGAACGGGCAACCCGCTATTATAGAAAACCTTTCCTCTTATATGCGGCTGATGCTCGAAGTTCAGGATCATCTTCAGATCGAGCCCTCGGCTCCCCCGAAGAAGGCGAGCATCGTGCATGAGATACAAAGTAGGTGGTCAGCATACGATCTTCCCGCCTCTGCCAATCTTGTAAATGCCATGGCCACTCTGCTGCGGGACCCGGAAAGCCAAGCTGGGCGGGGCCGGAAGGCGTAAAATCTGAAGCATTCAAGTTTGGGTTGAACCCTTTCGCCTTTCAGGGGTGAAGCCTTTAGCCGACTGACTAACCCAGCACTTCCTCAGAAAACCCCTCCTGTTCCCGACGCATCCCGCAGTCGGGCAGGAGCAAAATTATGCAGAAGCTGCTGAGCACCGAAGAAGCGGCGCCCTATGCAGGCGTTGAGCCGAAGACCTTAGCAAATTGGCGATACATGGGCATTGGCCCGCGCTTCATTCGCACCTCTTCGCGTCGCGTTTCCTACGACCCGCAAGACATCGAGAATTGGCGAGCCGAACGCCGCCTGACGTCGACCTCTCAAAAGGTCGCAGCGTGATCCGCAATGCCAGTTCTGACAACGGCGGCGGCCAATAAAACGCGAAAGGTCGGCGCGCCAACGCCGACCCCCGCAAATCTCATCACTAGCAGCGACAACGATATTAGCCTCTCTGGCTTACGAGTTCAACGGGTGATCAACCTCACCGGTGTCACTCCTGCCTTTGCGGACCTTGTCGCTCCCCTGATTTATGGAGGAGCAGCGTGAGCCCTCTCGACGCAAAAATCAAAATCATGGCTGCGATCCGACAGTTTGCACTTGAGATGCAGGCCACGTGGGAAACCGAGGATCAATGGGGTCATATCGCTGAGAAATTGACAGAATTCCTGATCCGTCACGGCGACCTGATGGATGAAGAAGATGTCGTTCTCATCATGACCACAGCGGCTCTCTCGTACCGCCAATCGAAGCAGAGCCAGTTTCCGACGATGAGAGGCGACGCATAATGGGCACGACCAACAACCATCGTGGCGTCGATACTTCGGCACGCGCAGCGGCTATGATCGCTCCGTTCTCCAGCCGCCTCCGGGCACTGGTGCACCGCACCCTTTGCAGTCACCCGGCCGGACTGACGGTCGATGAAGTGTGTGCCGTCACGAGCTATCCCCGCTACTCGCTCCAGCCCCGGTTTACCGAGCTCCGCCATATGGCGATGATCCGCGACACCGGAATTCGTCGTGAGAATGTTTCAGGGGCTCGGGCCATTGTCTGGCGTGCAACGGTGCTCGATCGCCGTGATAGCGCAAGCGGTGTGCTCATCACCGCGAGCCGGAATGGCGGTGCGGAATGAGCGCCACCGTCATTCCCATCGCATCTAGGCAGGCGCCTGAGGTGCCAGCCAGGGCCACTGCGGCGGTTACGGCGTTCCGCAGACAGATCAATAGCGCGAGTGACCTCAATGGGGTCCTCGGCATCGATCGTGGCATCGTCGCCTATCCGACGCTCGACGCTTGGTATCGTGCTCAGCCCGTCCCGAAGGGGCGGCTGGGTGCGCGCCTGCGCCTCTCCCGCGATGAAAAGCGGATTTATGGTCTCCGCCCCTCTGCCGAGCTGATCGAACTGCGTGGCCTGGGTGAAGAGTCGGAACGCTGGTCAGTCTGCGTCTTCCCCGTCGCGGGCGGCTACATCGTTGGCGTGAAGGCACCCAGGGGCGGCGGCGGCGTGGGCGTGCGCTTCACCAAGTCGCATCAGGCATCAGATTATGCACACCGGCTGTCGGTCGAGCATGATCTGCCGATCGTGGAGCGTTACGCATGACCCGGCGGCTCGATACCAACGCGCTCGTTTCTGTCGTTGCGAGCATCCGCGACCGTTTTCCATTGTCGGGGGTTGCTGCCAAGGCGGGCGTGAAGCTGCAGCGTGCAGGCAGGGAATGGAAAGCATGCTGCCCGTTTCACTCTGACAGGACGCCTTCGTTTACGATCTATCAGGACGATCGACGTGCCCATTGCTTCGGGTGTGGCTGGACCGGCGATGTCCTGGACTTCGTGAAGGAGTCCTACAGGGTCTCGCTGATCGAGGCGATCGACATGCTCGACGGCGGCGTCCTGCGTGAAGTCGAGCAGCAACGCGCTCCGGCCAAGCCGAAGTCCAATATGCGGGCCGTGGCTCAGCGGATCGTCGATGCGTCTGTCTCGATCGATGGCACTCCGGCGGAAGCGTACCTGCGCTCGCGTGGCATCACGATGCCGCTACCGCATACCCTGCGGTTCGCTCGGATCGCTCCCCCGAAGATCGAGGGCAACGGCCTGTTGGCTGCGAACGGCCCCGCACCGCTTCCAGCCCTGGTCGCCATCGTCACCGACCCGGCCGGGCAACTGGTCGGTGTACAGCGCACTTATCTGACCGAGAATGGGCGCAAGGCAGCCACCACGCCAACCGAGTCCGACCCGAAGCCGAAAGTGAAGTACAGCCTGGGTCAGGTGATCGGCGGCGCAATCCAACTTGGCCCGCCCGCCGCCAGCATGCTCGTGACGGAAGGGCTTGAGGACGGTCTGACGCTCGCCCAGGCACTGGGGCGGTCTGTGTGGGTTGCGGCAGGCACTTCAATGATGCCGCAGATGACGTTCGCGGATGTGACCCGCGCTATCGTCATCGGAGCCGATGGCGACGCTGCCGGTTCAGCCGCCGCCGCAAAGGCAGCCGAGGCATATTCCAAAGCGGGTCTAGCGGTGCGGATCATGCGCCCGAACCCACCCTATAAGGACTTCAACGATGAGTTGATGGGGGCGCGGTCATGAGCGCGGCATCCATGCAATCACGGTTCGACGACGCGGAGGCATATGCCCCGGCCACATCAGATCGCACCGCTGGATGGTCGACGCCCGACATGTCGGTCACGCGTGCCAGCTTGGCGCCCGCTCCGCTTTTCCCCGGCGATGTGCTTGGCGATCTGATGCCGCTGGTCCGGGATCTAGCCGCGGGCAAGGGGGCGCCCGTCGACTATGTCGCTATCGGTGTCCTGACCGTTGCGGCGTCGCTTATCGGCGGCAAGCGCTGGGTTTCCGCTTGGGAGGGCTTCGACCAGCCTTGCATCTTGTGGGGCGGGCTAGTCGGTGATCCCTCGTCCAATAAATCGCCGGGCATCGATGCTGCCACGCTCCCCTTGCGCACCATGGAGGGCGAGCTGGCCGAGCAGCACCGCATGGTCCTGATGAGTCATGCCACGGTTGCGGAGCGAGCCAAGGCGGAGCGGAAGCAGTGGGAGGACAGGGTAAAGCAGGCAACCAAGGACAATGCCGAAACCCCCGATATGCCCGAGGAGGCGGAAGCGCCGGAAGCGCCGCAGCGGCCGCGTCTGATGGTTCAGGACTCGACGCCAGAGGAAATGGCGTCGATTTTGGCCGGTAACGTCAACGGCACGCTGCATCTGCGTGACGAGCTGGCCGGATGGCTGGACAGCTTCGAGCGCTATTCGCCTGGTGGCCGGGCCTTCTGGCTCGAGGCGTACGGCGGGCGGCACTTCGTTGTCGACCGGAAAAGCCAGACCAAGCCACTCGTCGTACCGTTCAATGGCGTCAGCGTCCTGGGCGGCATTCAGCCGGACAAGCTGCGGGACGCTCTACTTGGCGTATCGGACGATGGCCTTGTAGCACGATTCATGTGGGTATGGCCGGAAGCGATCCGCTTCAGCCGCCCGCGTCAGATCGCTGACACCGCGCGCTTGGATCGGCTGTATCGCCGCCTTCAGCAGATATATCGCCCCGCAGACGAGACGGTGACCATTCCGCTTGATGCACGCGCCGCTGACATCTTCGAGGAATGGATCGCTGACAACGACGCGGACGTGCGGCAAGCAGCAGGTCTTTATGCGTCCTGGGCGGGCAAAGCGCGTGGCCTAGCGCTTCGCCTTGCTCTGACGCTGGAGTATCTAACCTGGGGGGACGCTGGCGGGGGTGAACCGTCCTGTGTGTCGGTCTTGTCGCTGACCAACGCCCTGACGCTGATCGAAGATTACCTCAAACCGCACGCGCGGCGGGTCTTTGGCGACGCCGCTCTGCCGCCGGTTGAGAAGGACGCGGCAGCGCTATCCCGGTTCATCGTTAAGGAGCGGCTCGAGCGGATCAATGCGCGTGAGGTGCAGCGCAACCCAAAGCTGCCGTCCTTGGGGAATAAGCAGGACGTCGAGGCGGCGGTTGAAGCGCTGATGGAAGCTGGCTGGCTCCGCGAAGGCTTCACCCGGCAAGGCGACGGCCCAGGACGTCCGAAAAAGGACTATCTGGTCAATCCAGCAGTGCATGGTGCGGCCCATGGGTAACTGGCGACAATCGGCGGCGGCGGCGCTGGCAGACACGGCGCCGACCTATATCCGCACATCCGCCTA
>CAJYKO010000411.1 GCA_913775215.1 uncultured Devosia sp.
CATGGCCGAGCGCGGTGGCCTCCTCAACGTTGCCCGCAACGTCTACATGCACAAGATCGCCATCGGCGCCGAATACGCGCCCGAAACCGTGCATATCGAGTGGTCCGCCACCGAAAACGTCAAGTCGCTTGCCAAGGCGAAGGGTGTGCCGGTCTCCGAAATCACCGCCATCGTCCTCGATCGCCCCCGCCACGCCGGTCTCCTTGAAGAGCTGCGCACGGCTGGCGTCTCGGTCAAACTCCTCAGCGATGGCGACATTGCCGGCGTCATCCACGCGGTCAACACGGAAGACACTGGCGTTGATATCTATCTCGGATCCGGCGGCGCCCCCGAAGGCGTCCTCGCCGCCGCCGCCCTCCGCTGCATTGGCGGCCAGATGCAGGGCAAATTGATCCTCGATACGCCAGACAAGCGCTCGCGCGCCCGCGAAATGGGTATCACCGACCCAAACCGCATCTATGATGTGAGCGAACTCGCGGCCGGCGACGTCCTCTTTTCCGCCACCGGCATCACCGACGGCTCCCTCGTCGAAGGCGTAAAGCTCCGCCGCCACTGGGTCGAAACCAACACTGTCGTCATGCGCTCCTGGAGCCAGACCACCCGCTGGATCAAGGCCCGCCACGCGCGCTAGCAATCCGTGCTCTCTTCTGGAGTAAAACCATGTTCTCCCACGTCATGATCGGCAGCAACGACCTCGCCCGTTCCAAGACTTTTTATGACGCCACCTTTGTCGCCCTTGGTGGCAAGGCGGGCGAAATGGATGCGGGCGGCCGCCTGGTTTATGCCCATGAGGGCAGCCGTCTCATGGTGACGACACCCATCAATGGCCAACCAGCCACCGCTGCCAATGGCGGCACTATCGGCATTTTTGCCGAATCCGCCGACCACGTGCGCGCCTGGCACACCGCGGGCACCGAAAACGGCGGCACCTCCGCCGAATCCCCACCCAATCTGCGCCCCAACGGCGTCTTCGTCGCCTATCTCCGCGACCCCGACGGCAACAAACTGTGCGCCCGCACCCGTCCGCCAAAATAATTCGGCATAACCGTCGCGCGGCGACACCTCTCCTGGGGGAGGCTTGGCTCGAAGAGCCGGATGAGAGGGCTTAACGACAACATCCCTCTCGCCACCCCTTCCACCCCCGCCTCAAATCGCCTAACACCAGCCCATGCTGGAAAAGCGCCGAAATTTTCTCGATGTCAGCCAGTCGGTCCTCGGCCGCGCCTGGGTAGACCGTCTCGACATAGCCGGCACCCGCCTCGCCACAGCCATTTCCCAGCGCACCGGCATTTCCGATATCGTCGCGCGCATCCTTGCCGGTCGCGGCGTCGAGCTTGACGCCGCCGAAGCCTATCTCGAGCCGACCATCCGCCATCTCATGCCGGACCCGTCGACCCTGACGCAGATGGACGACCTCGCCAACCGCCTGGCCCAAGCCGTCGCCGACAATGAATCCATCGCCCTTTTCGGTGATTACGATGTCGATGGCGCCAGTTCCTGCGCCCTCTTGGTCCGCTATCTCGCCCATTTCGGCCTCGTCCCGCAGGTCCATATTCCCGATCGCATCTTTGAAGGCTATGGCCCCAATATCGCGGCCATGGACAAGCTGATCGATGCCGGCGCGACGCTGATCATCACGCTCGATTGCGGCACCACCAGCGATGGCCCCATCGCCCATGCGCGCAATCGCGGCGTCGACGTCCTCGTCATCGACCATCACCTCTCCGATCACGATCTCCCGCCCGCGACGGCCTTGGTCAATCCCAACCGCCCGGATGATATTTCCGGCCTCGGCTATCTCTGCGCTGCCGGCGTCACCTTCATGGTCCTCGTCGCCGTCAATCGCGTCCTCCGCCAGCGCGGCGATACCGGCCTTCCCGATCTCCTGCGCTTGCTAGACATCGTCGCCTTGGGCACTGTCTGCGACGTCGTCCCCCTCGTGGGTCTAAACCGCGCCTTCGTCATTCGCGGCCTCGAAGTCGCCCGCCGCGGTGACAATCGCGGCATGTCGGCCCTCGCGCTTGCCTCGCGGGTCAGCGGTCCGCTCAATCCCTATCACCTGGGCTTTCTGATCGGCCCGCGCATCAATGCCGGCGGCCGCATCGGCAACGCCGCGCTCGGTACCCAGCTTCTCTCGCTCGATGATGAACACCAGGCCCTCGTCATCGCCGCCAAGCTCGATGAACTCAATACCGAGCGCCAGCGCATCGAAGTCGAAGCCGTCGAAGAAGCCACGGCTGTCGCCGCCGCCGAGATCGGCAGCGGGGAGGGGCCTCCGGTCCTCGTCCTTGCCTCCGCCAATTGGCATCCCGGCGTCGTCGGCCTCATCGCCGCGCGTCTAAAGGAGCGCTTCGAGCGCCCCGCCTTTGCCATTGCCCTCCATGCCGATGGCACCGGCACCGGCTCCGGCCGCTCCATGCCCGGCGTCGATCTCGGCAGCGCCGTTATCGCCGCCGTCGAAGCCGGCCTCATCCCCAAGGGCGGTGGTCACGCCATGGCAGCCGGCGTCACCCTGCGCCCCGGCGATCTCGGCCCCTTCCGCTCCTTCATCGCCGATCAGTTGAGCCAAAGCGTCGCCACCGCCCGCGCCGCCTCGGCCCTCAAGATTGATGCAGCCCTGACCGCCCGCGGCGCCACCACCGATCTCCTCCATAAAATCGAAAAGGCTGGCCCTTTTGGTTCCGGCAATCCCAACCCGGTTTTCGCTTTCCCCGCCCATCGCGCCCGCTTCCCGCAGATCGTCGGCAAAGGCGGCCATGTCAGCTTCACTCTGACCTCCGAAGACGGCGCCCGCCTCAAAGCCATCGCTTTCCGCGCTGCCAACACCCCTTTGGGGGATGTCCTGATGCGCGATAGCGAACAGCCGCTCCACTTCGCCGGCATGCTCAACATCGACCATTATCAGGGGCGCGAGCAGCCTCAGTTTCGCCTGATCGACATTGCAAGGCCGGCCCGCTGAAAGGGCCTCGAACCGAAACTTGCTTGTGATCCAATACGTTGCTGGTGCCGTAGTCGTAAGATAGGCAATCGGAGACCACCCCAATATGACGACCTCATCGATCGCTGTCATCGGATCGGGGATCTCTGGTTTATCAGCCGCTTGGCTGCTTTCCCGGACTCAAAACGTCACGCTCTTCGAAAAGGATGAGCGTCCCGGCGGCCACGCCAACACCATTCTTGCGCGCACTGAACAGGGCGGTATTCCCGTCGATACCGGCTTCATCGTTTATAACGAGCAGAACTATCCCAACCTGACGGCCATGTTCGATCATCTCGGCGTCGAAACCGCGCGATCCTACATGAGCTTTGCCGTTTCCGTCGGTCAGGGTGAGATGGAATATTCAGGTGAGATCCTGCGCGGCCTCTTCGGTCAGCGCCGCAACATCATCCGCCCGCGCCATTGGCAGCTCGTGTCCGACATCATCCGCTTCTTCCGCGATGCCGAAAAGCAGATCGCGACCTGCCCGGATGATCTCTCCATCGGCGACTTCCTCCAGCGCTTTGGCTACTCTCAGGCCTTCATCGACGATCACATCCTGCCCATTTCCGCGGCCATCTGGTCGACGCCCTCCCAGGGCATGATGGACTTCCCCGCAAAGACCTTTATCGGCTTTTTCTCCAATCACTCGCTGCTGAAAATTCTCGGCCGTCCACTTTGGCGCACTGTCAAAGGTGGCTCGCGCGAATATGTGTCGCGCATCCTCGCCGACCAAAACACCGAACTCGTCACCGGCGCGAAAATTACCGGCGTGCGTCGCCATGCCCAAGGCGCTGAAATCTACTTCGCGGACGGCTCCCATCGTCATTTCGATGAAGTCATCTTCGCTTGCCACGCCGATCAGGCTCTCGCGCTTCTGGCCGACGCCACCGATGCCGAACGTCGTGTTCTC
>CAJYKO010000412.1 GCA_913775215.1 uncultured Devosia sp.
CAACGTCATCGGGCAGGCTGCGGGTGACGCGGCTCAGGGCATCGCGAACGTCGGAGGTGGCGATGTCGAGATTGGTGTTTTCCGAGAATTCCAGCGTGACGCGGCTTTGGCCGACCGAGGAACTCGAGGAAATGGCCGTGACGCCCTGCACGCGCGCGACCGCGCCTTCGACGATGGCAGTGACTTCACGATCGACGGTTTCGGCGGCGGCGCCGGTAAAACTGGTCGAGACCGAGAGGACCGGGCTTTCGACGCGGGGGAGTTCGCGCACTTCGATGCCGATGAGGGCGGCAAGGCCGGCGACCATGATGAGGGCATTGATGACAATGGCCATGACCGGGCGGCGGACAAAGAGGGTGGCGAGAGCGCCGCCGCGTTCGTTCTTGCTGGCAATGGACATTCTTGTTCCCTCGGTGTCGGTGGGTGCGGTTGGGGCTCGGCTTTTAGATAACCCCCACCTAGCCTCCCCCTGGTAGGGGGAGGGATGGCCGGTGGCTTACGGGCTTGTGGCTTCGGCTGTTTGGTCGGTGCCGTCGGGACCTTCGAGCAGGGTGACGGTGGCGCCTTCGCTCAGTTGCAAGATGCCTTCGGTGATGATGGCGTCGCCGGGTTTGAGGTCGGCGCGGACGAGCACGCCATCGCTGTTGCGCTGGATGATTTCGGCGGGGACGCGGGTCGCTTTGCCCTCGACATATTTCCAGACATAGGAGCCCTCGGCCGACCAAAGGATGGCCAGCGGATTGACGGCGGGATAGCGCTCGCCTGGGAAGGCGAGGGACACGGTGAAGCTCATACCGGCGCGGAGTGTGCCGTCGGGATTGGGGATTTCGGCCTGGACTTGCAGGGTGCGGCTGGCCGGATCGATGCGGGTATCGATGGCGGAAATGTCGCCGGTAAAGGTCTGGCCGGGGAGCGCGACGGCGGCGACCGAGACTGCCATGCCGGGTTCGATCTGGGCAGCGTAGCGCTCGGGCACCCAGAAATCGATGAGGATCGAAGAGGTGTCATCGATCGAGGTGACGGTGGTCTGGGCCGGAACGAAATTGCCCGGGGTGACGCGGATGAGGCCGACGCGGCCGGCGATGGGGCTCGTGATGGTGCGGCGGGAGAGAGCGACGTCGGCATTGCGCAGTTCGAGTTCCGCATTGGCGGCGCTGAGCTGGGCGGCGGAAAGGGCGGTGCCTGCGACGACATTGTTGCTGGCGAGGCCTTCGGTGCGGGTGAGCGTTGCCTGTGCGTCTTCTGCGGCGAGTTCTGCGCGATCATATTCGATTTGTTCGGCGGCGGCATCGAAGCGGGCGATAACAGCGCCCTGTTCGACGACTTGTCCGGGGCGGACTGCGACTTCGGAGAGTTCGCCGCCAGCGGTTGCCGTAACGGTGACGGAGCGCACTGGGGTGCCTTCGCCTATGGCCGAGAGGGTGTCGTTGATATCGGCCATGGTGACGCCGGTGGTGATCACATTGGTCGCGCGGGGTATGAAACCGCCGGGGCGGCCACCACCGCCACTACCCGGACCACCGCCACCAGCCTGGGCACCTTGGCCGCCGCCGGGACGGTTGCCGCTGGGGCTGCCGCTCTGCTGCGGTGCGGCATCGGCTTGCGGGCCGAAGGGCAGGGTGATGCCTGCATTGCTCAGCGTCTGATGGGCACCAGGGGCGAAGAAGAGCCACGCCAGCGCGGCAGCCACGAGAATGACGATCGAGGCGACAATCTGCCGGATCAAACCAGACCTCAAACTGTAAACGGGGAAAAACACCGTCACGGTAACAGGTTGAGCGGGCGTGTTAAATTAAAATGCGGAAAGGTTTCGGGATTGTGAGGGGTGGTGCCACGCCCTCGTCCTTCGAGGCTTCGCGAAATTGAAGCACCTCAGGATGAGGGCTACTGGAATTGTCGCTCCTTAGCTCTCGACTTCTGCATCGGGGCGGGAGCCCCATTCGGCCCAGGAGCCGTCATAGACGGCGACGGATTTGGCGCCGGCTTGTTCGAGGGCGAGAGCGAGGGTCGAGGCGGTGACGCCGGAGCCGCAGGAGGTGACGATCGGTTCGGAGAGATCGACGCCGCGCTCGTCGAAGAGTGCCTTGAGGGCTTCGGGGGATTTGAGCATGCCGTTTTCGGTGAGAAGGCTCACCGGGACATTGCGGCTATTGGGGATGTGGCCGGAGCGCAGACCGGGGCGCGGTTCGGGGGCTTCGGCGTGGAAGCGCGGGGCTGGGCGGGCGTCGAGGATCTGCGCGGCTTCGGTTTTGCTGAGGCTGTTGACGGCATCGAAATCGACGACGCGATCGGGATTGAATTGGACCGTGAATTTGGCTTGGGCCTTGGTCTTGTGACCCGCTTCAAGCGGGCGGCGTTCGGCGCGCCATTTGGGGCCGCCGCCGGAGAGAATACGGACATCCTTGGCGCCAAAAGTTTTAAAGGTCCACCAGACGCGCGGGGCGCTGAAGAGGCCGAGTTCGTCATAAATGACGATGGTCATGTCGCTGCCAATGCCGAGCGCGCCGACCATACGGGCGAAATCTTCGGGGGCGGGGAGCATGTGGGGAAGCTTGGAGGACGTGTCGGCGATGCCGTCTATGTCGAAATAGACCGCGCCAGGGATGTGGCCGTCCAGGTATTCGGCCTGAGCGTTGCGCGAGGCATTGGGCATGTGCCAGCTCGCGTCGACCACGGCGATGTTGGGATCGCCCAGATGTTGTGCCAGCCATTCAGTTGAAACGAAAAGGCTTTCCATCACGCGATTCCTCGTTTGTGTGAGGGGACAATGGCGCTGCAAACGGCGTGGGTCAAAGGGTAAATCGAGGTGGGTTGCGCGCGAGGGACTAAGCGCTCTCCGGGTGATCGCACCGATAACTGCAGATGGGTTCCCTCTTTCGCCGGGGTGACAGCCAGTGGGTGTGGGGCACCGGTGCGTCAAGCGCCAAGGGTAAGGAGGTCCTTTTGGGCGAGGTGGAGGGTGACGGTGTCGCCGCGCTGGAGGGGCTTGGTCTGGTTGTTGAAGGTGTCGATGTTGAGAAGAGTGCCGCCGACATCGACGCGGAGGCGCTGGACGGAGCCGAGGAAGTGGAGATCGGCGATGGTGCCGGTCAGCGTGAGGTCGGTCTCGGGGCGAGGCGCGAGGGAGATGAGTTCGGGGCGGATGGCGCGCTCGCCGGTGGCGCCGGGGAGGAGGCCGGCGGGGAGGGTGTTGAGCTGGCCCACGAATGTGGCGACGAAGCGTGTAGCTGGGCGATTGTAGATGTCGTGGGCCGCGCCGAGTTGTTCGATATTGCCCGCGTTCATGACCACGATGCGATCGGAGATGGACATGGCCTCTTCCTGATCGTGGGTGACGAAGACGGTGGTGATGCCGAGATCGCGCTGAATGGCGCGGATTTCTTCGCGGAGGGAAACGCGGATTTTGGCGTCGAGCGCAGAGAGCGGTTCGTCGAGAAGAAGAAGGCGCGGTTTGGGCGCGATGGCGCGGGCGAGGGCGACGCGCTGCTGCTGGCCGCCGGACATCTCATAGGGGTAGCGCTTTTCGAAGCCGGGGAGGCCGATGAGCTTGAGCATTTCATCGACGCGGGCGCGGCGCTGATCGGCCGGCATGCCGGCGATTTTCAAGCCAAAGGCGATATTTTCGCCGACGGTCATATTGGGGAAGAGGGCATAGGCCTGGAAGACCATGCCGAGCTTGCGCTGATTGGGCTTGAGATGGGTGATGTCGTCGCCATCGACGCGGATGGCGCCGGAGGTGGGGCGCTCGAAGCCGGCGATCATCCTGAGGATCGTGGTCTTGCCGCAGCCGGAGGGACCTAGAAGCGAGATGAACTCGCCTTTGTCGAAGGCGAAATTGACGCCTTTGACGACCGTGTTGCTGCCGAAGGATTTGACGAGGTTCTGGACTTCGAGAAAGGCGGGCATGTCAATCGGTCCGGGCGGAAGTGCGGGGGGCGAAGCGGCCGAGCACATTGATCATGCCCATGGCGCCCCAGGTGATGATGAAGGAAATGATGGCGAGCGCGGCAGGCTCATAGGCCCGGTTGGTGCCGATCCCCACCAGATAGGGGCCGAAGGCAGGGCGGTTAAGGAGGCTCGCGATGGTAAACTCGCCGATGACGATGGCGAAGGTGAGGAAGGCGCCGGAGAGGATGGCGACGAGGATATTGGGCAGGATGATCTTACCAATGATCTGAAGCTGATTGGCGCCCATGATCTGCGCTGCTTCGGTGAGGGTGCCGATGTCGATTGTTCGCATGCCGTTGTCGACTGCCCGGTACATATAGGGCATGGCGAGCGTGACATAGGCGCAGGTGAGGAGAATATTGGTGCCGAAGACGGAGCCCGTGAAGGGGATCAGCGAGGACGAGCCGTAGAGGCGAATGTAGCCGTAGACGAGGACCAGTGCGGGGATGACCAGGGGCAGGAGGGTGACGAATTCCATGAAGGGGCGCAGCCAGGGCATGCGCAGACGGACGAAATAGACGGCCGGGACGACGACGAGAATGCCGACGACGATGGTGAAGAGGCCGACGATAACGGAATAGGTGAAGCTTGCGGCGAACTGTGGATCCGAAAAGACCGAGGCATAGGCGTCAAAAGAGTATTCGCCGCGGCGCATGCGGAGGGAGAATTCGAACGTGGCAGCCAGCGGAATGATGAAATAGGCGGCGCCGAGGGCGAAGACGAGCCAGGCCCAGAATTTTTGCGACTTCATTTCATCCACCTTTCGGCGCGAGCGGCGACAACCAGATAGATGACGTTGGCAAGCGAGGTGATGAGGATCATGCCGACGGCGAGCGCGGCGCCGAGGCCTGGATTTTGCAGGGCGTCGCCGCGGATCTGATTGTAGAGCAGCACGGTGACGATGTTGAGGTTGGAGCCGGTCAGCGCCCAGGCGGTGGCGATGGCGCCGAAGGCGTTGGCGAACAGGAGGCTCAGCGTGCCTAGCACCGAGGGCCAGAGGATAGGGAAGCCGATATAGCGCCAGAATTGCCAAGTGGAGGCGCCGAGGGTCTGGGCGGCCTCGTTCCACTCCTTCTTGAGGCCATCGATGGCCGGGGCGATGGTCAGCATCATCAACGGGATCTGGAAATAGAGATAGGTGAGGGTGAGGCCCCAGAAGGAGAAGAGATTGAAGCCGCCCTGGCGGTAGATGTCGAAGCCGAAGAGCGTGCGGATAACGATGGTCGCAAGCCCAAGGCGACCGAGGGTGGCGATGAAGGCAAAGGCGAGGGGGACGCCCGCGAAGTTGGAGGCGACGCCGGAAAAGGTCATGACGGCGGAGCGGAGAGCTGCAGGCAGTTTTCCGCGGATGATGGCGAGGGTGATTGCGAGACCGCAGAGCGCGCCGAGAAGGGCGGAGGCGCCGGAGACGCGGATCGAAATCCAGTAGGCGGCGAGGATCTGGTCGGTGAAGAGGCCGGCGATGTTCTCGAAGGTGAAATTTCCAGCGCGATCGGTGAAGGCAGCGCTGAGGAGGGAGAGCGTCGGCAGAAAGAGGAACATCACCGCGAAGAGGACGAAGGGGAAGACGGCGAGGCTGTCCCAGGGGATGCGACGTTTGGTGTTAGATGCGCTCATGGTGCATGGGGCGACCCCCTCCTAGCCTCCCCCTGGGAGGGGGAGGGACCGCGGTGTGGGCGGCGCGATGTTGCCTCAGTCTCGATGTTGCTCCTCCCCCTATCAGGGGGAGGATGGGTGGGGGTGCTGGAGCCCAGATCACTGGCTGTCATCCCGGCGAAGGCCGGGATCCATCTTGAGATCTCAGGATGGGCCCCGGCCTTCGCCGGGGTGACATTCAGTGGCTTGAGCAACAACAGTCAGCTTACTGAACCGAAGCGCCGACGGTTGAGTCCCAGCCGCCGGTGATGGTGGCCTTATTGGTGTTCTGCTCTTCGATCGACGGGAACACGGCCTTGGCGTAGTTTTCGGCGGCCGGGAGCTTTGCCATCAGGTCGGCCGGCAGGACGCCGGCGTCGGACATGGCGTTGAAGCGGATCGGGTGGCAGTAGCCGGCGAGCCAGCCGAGCTGACCTTCGTCGGAATAGAGGTATTCCATCCAGAGTTTGGCAGCGTTCGGGTGGGGTGCGAAGGCCGAGATAGCCTGGACGTAAACACCGGCGACGACGCCATCGGACGGCACGACGACTTCGATCGGCGGGTTGCCGTTGAGGTTGTCGCGGGCGGCGAGGAGGTTGTAGTCCCAGTTGATCGCGATTGGCGTCGTGCCCTGGGCGATGGCGGCAGCTTCGGCGTCGACGGGGACAAAATTGCCCTTGTCGTTGAGCGCCTTGAAGTATTCAAGGCCTGCCTGGGCGGCAGCGTCCTGAGCGGCACCGGTCGAAAGACCTGCGGCATAGACGGACATGATGGCGTTGTTGGCGGTACGCGGATCACCGGCCAGAGCTACGGAGTTCGCGAACTCGTCCTTGTTCAGGTCAGCCCAGGAAGTCGGGTTGTCGCCGGTGATGATGTCCTTGTTGATGCCGAAGGCGAGGACGCCATAATAGTCGCCATACCAGAAGCCATCGGCGTCCTTGGCATCGTCCGGGATTTCGTCCCAGGTGGAGACCTTGTAAGCCTGCAGCAGGCCTTCGTCCTTGGCCTGTGGGCCAAAGGCGAGACCGATATCGAGCACGTCGGGAGCCTGCGGGCCAGTATTGCCCTTGTTGGCGCGGACGGCTTCCAGCTCGTCGGCCGAACCGGCATCGGGGTTGAGTTCGTTGACGGTGATGCCCGGATACTTGGCCTTGAAACCTTCGATCACGCCGCCATAGTTGCACCAAGAATGGGGCAGGGCGATTACGGTGAGCTGGCCTTCGGTCTTGGCGGCTTCGTAAAGCGCGTCGAGATCGGCCTGGGCGAAAGTCGGAGCCGCGAAGCTGAGCACGGTGAGAAGCGAAACCGATGCGGTCAGCGCAGACTTGAACGTCATTCTTTGTCTCCCTGAATGAGCAGTCGCTGGCTCTCTCAAGGAGAGCGGTTGCGAACGGGCGAGGGAGTAGAGAGGTCAGATGACAGTGCAATGACAAGTCTGTGACGGTGCGGAGTCGCCGCGAATGGGGCGAATAACGGCCGCAACATCAGTCGATTGCGCTCATCCGCCCATCTGCTCGCGTCCTCCCAGCCGCTGGATGAGATTGCCCAATTGTGACGGTCTCGTCCAGATGGTCAAAATTTTGGTTTTTTAGTTTTTTCGGAGTGGGAGATCTGCAGGCGCCGCTTTCTAGATGTCACCCCGGCAAAGGCTTGGGTCTAACCTGAGATATCGCGTATCCGCCGTACTCTTTTGACTCCCAAAGAGCTGGATGGGCCCCGGCCTTCGCCGGGGTGACAGCCGGTGGGTTGGGCGGAGGGAGCACAGCTATGGATTCAGTACTCGACTTCTGGGTGTTCAGAGGAGATGTTTCCGCCGCGTCTAAACTTACGAAAGCCTCTTCCTATGGCCTATGGCGTTCATGCCTATGCGGATGATCCGCGCAATGCTTCGGTTCTTATTGCCGTCAATGACCAGCTGATGCCGCGGGACAAGGCGGTGGTTTCGGTTTTCGATTCCGGCTTTGTGCTCGGCGATGGGGTTTGGGAGGGGCTGCGGCTCCATAAGGGCGGGATTCCATTTTTGTGGCCGCATCTGGAGCGGCTTTATGAGGGGGCGAAGACGCTCGACTTTTCGGTTGGCTTGACGCCGGACGAACTGGTGAAGCGGATTTTCGATTGTGTTGCGGCCAATGGGATGGAGGACGGTGTCCATCTGCGGCTGATGGTGACGCGCGGGATCAAGGCGACGCCTTATCAGGATCCGCGGGTGACGATTGGCGATGCGACCATTGTCATTATTCCCGAATACAAAACACCATCGCCGAAGCCGGATGGGATTTCGCTCTTTACCTCGACGATCCGCCGCACGGCGCCGGATATGCAGGATCAGAAGCTGAATTCGCATTCAAAGCTCAATTGCATCCAGGCCTGCATTCAAGCCGCGAAGGCTGGGGCGGATGAAGCGCTGATGCTCGATCCGCAGGGCTTTGTGGCGACGTGCAATTCGACGCATTTTTTCATCGTGCGGCGGGGTGAGGTATGGACGTCCACGGGGGATTATTGCCTCGGCGGGATCACGCGCGGGAACATTATTCGCGTGGCTGAGGCGGCGGGGATTACGGTGCGGCAGAAGAATTTCTCGTTGACCGATGTCTATGGCGCAGACGAGGCTTTCGTGACCGGCACCTTTGCGGGGCTGACCCCGGTGCGCGAGGTGGATGGCCGGAAAATGGGGCATCCGCTAAAGGGGCCGGGGCCAATTCCGGGAGAAATGACGGCACGGTTGGCCGGGCTTTATCGCGAGCTGATCGAGCGGGAGACTTTTCGGCCATGAGCGAAATCATGCGAATTGCCATGTGGTCGGGGCCGCGAAATCTTTCCACCGCGATGATGCGGAGTTTCTCGTCGCGGGCGGATAGTTTTGTCAGCGACGAGCCGTTTTATGCGGCATATCTCAAGGCGACGGGGATCGTGCATCCGATGCAAGAGGAGGTGCTGGCCTCGCAGCCGCAAGACCCTCATGCGGTGGTCGACCATATCCTTGGGCCCGTCCCTGGCGGAAAGACCGTTTGGTATCAGAAGCATATGAGCCACCATATGATCGAGGGGTTTCCGCTCGACTGGATGGATGAGGTGACCAATGTTTTCCTGCTGCGGGCGCCGGAGCGGGTGTTGGCGTCTTATGCCCAGAAGCGGGAGAGCGTGACGCTGGCCGATATCGGGTTCGAAGGGCAGGCGATGCTGTTCGATCGGGTGGCGCAGCGGACGGGCAGGGCGCCGGTTGTTGTGGATAGCGATGATATCAGGCGCGATCCCGAGGGAACGCTCAAGGCGCTTTGCGCGGCAATCGGGCTCGCGTGGGATCCGGCCATGCTGCGCTGGCCCAAGGGTGCGCATCCAGAGGATGGGGTTTGGGGGCCGCATTGGTACAATGCGGTTTATAACAGCACCGGGTTTTCGCCACCGGATGAGATCGGGGTGTTGCCGGGAGCGCTGGCTGACATCGCGGATGAGGCGCGGCCGTTTTATGAGCGGATGCGTGGCTTTAGGCTTGGCGCGTGAGGTTTTGAATCAGGGTTGAACTGGCTGGTGACACCCCTACCTAGCCTCCCCCGCCTCCACCCCTAGTTCCCATCTACAGCGTCATTCCCGCGAAAGCGGGAATCCATATTTCCGCAAGAGAGATTCCCGCTTGCGCGGGAATGACGCCGCGGTCTTGATGCGAACGGATCGGCCGAAGGCTAAAACAAGGGCGCGGGGCCCGAGCTTTCGCGGAGGACGAGTTCTACGGGCCAGAGTTCGTGGATTTCGCTGACGGGCTTGCCGCCAAGGAGCTGTAGCAAAAGTTCGGCGATCCTTGAGCCCGCTTGGCGGATCGATGAGCGGGTCGTCGACATGGTCGGGTACATGTTGTCGGCGTTGAGATAGGGGAAGACGTCGTCGTGGGCGATCATCGAGACGTCTGTGCCGAGCGTCATGCCGGCCTGGCGGATAGCGCGGAAGACGCCGAGGGCGGTCATCATCGAGCCGGCGAGGAAGGCGGTGGGGCGAGGGCGGAGTTCGAGCATTGACTGCGCCGTCCGGAAGGCGACTTCGTCGGTGAAGGCGGTGTTGCCCATGAGCGCAGGATCGAATGGAACGCCGCGAGCCGAGAGGGCGGCCATATAGCCGAGTTCGCGGTGTTCGGCGAAGGTGCGGCCCTTGACGCCATTGAGAAGGGCGATGCGGCGGTGGCCGAGATCGAGCAGGTGGCTCGTGGCGCGTTCCAAGCTGCCGGTATTGTCGATATCGAGCCAGGCGACGGGACGTGTCGAATTGGTACGGCCATGGAGCACGAAGGGGACTTTCAGGTCCATGAGCAGTTCGGCGCGCTCGTCCTTGAGCGTCGGCGAATGGAGAATCATGGCGTCGACGCGCTGGCTGGCGGCGAGGCGGCGATAGGCGGCGAGTTCTTCCTGTTGGCTTGCGACCGTCGTGACGACGATGTCGATATCTTGCGTTGCCATGCGGCCGCCGAGGCCGGACAAAAATTCGGACATGTGGGGGCCGAGTTCATCGGCGCCGCGCAGGACCATGCCGACGGCACCGGCGCGGCCTGTGGCAAGGCGCAGAGCGCTGGCATTAGGACGATAGCCAAGCTCAAGAGCCGCTTCGGACACGCGTAAGCGGGTGGCCTCCTTGACTTCGGGATAGCCATTGAGGGCGCGACTGACCGTGGTTTGCGACAAGCCGAGATGCTCGGCGAGGTCTTTCAATCTCATAGCGGTTCGTGGCCCATCAGGTTTGGCATCTGGTCCGATTTGTCTGGAACCTAGAATTTGCCTCGCCATTAGGGCAGGTCAGGCACTTTGACCAGCGCCTTGATCCTCCTCCTCCAAAACGCATTCAAAGCGATTTCAATTTTTGATGCAAGAGCGTCCAAAGTTTCAAATTGTTTGAGGTGCGTACATCAAGCCCTATTTGCCCAAATTAACTCCCTGGGCTGTGTGGTTTTATGCAAACCACTGTTTTATAAAGATAAAATTCAAGTTCCGTCAAAAAAGGTAAAAATACGACCGCGTGACTGCTTGACAGCTTTTCACTGCTCTGGTTCTTTTTCATTCAAAGCGCTTTGAAAATGCGCCCGAAAAAGGGTGTGGCAAAGGGCTTTGGGGAGAGAGGGTTTGGCCTGGCCAGCGTCGCTGGGCGCTGCCGACGTGTCTCCCCGCGCAAAATTCTTTTGGGAGGACTTCCAATGAAACTGAACAAGCTGCTTGTTGCGATGATGGCAAGCGTGACGCTGGTGGGTGCTGCCCAGGCTGCCGATCTCTCGATCGTTTCGGGCGATACCGGCAATGGCCTGGCATTCCTGCGCAGCCAGCTCGACAAGTTCGAACAGCAGACCGGCAATAAGGTCACCGTGGTGCCAATGCCGTCTTCCACCACTGACCAGTTCGGCCAGTATCGTCTGTGGCTTGCTGCCGGCAATGCCGATATCGACGTCTATCAGACCGACGTGATCTGGGCGCCGCAGCTTGCCGAGCACTTCACCGACCTGACCGAAGCGATGAAGGATGTCGTGGGTAACCACTTCCCATCGATCATCGAATCTCAGACGGTCGACGGCAAGCTCGTCGCCATGCCGGCTTTCACCGACGCTCCGGCGCTTTACTATCGTACGGACCTCCTTGAAAAGTACGGCAAGGAAGTGCCGAAGACCTGGACGGAGCTTGAGGCGACCGCCAAGGAAATCATGGATGCCGAACGTGGCGCCGGTGCCGGCGAACTCTGGGGTTTCGTGTTCCAGGGCAATGCCTATGAAGGCCTGACCTGCGACGCCCTGGAGTGGGTGATGTCGAATGGCGGCGGTCAGATCGTCGAGGCTGACGGCACCATCTCGATCAATAACGAGAAGGCTGCAGCTGCAATCGACCGCGCTGCCGGCTGGGTCGGCACGATCGCTCCCGATGGCGTGCTTGCCTATATGGAAGAAGAAAGCCGCGGCGTGTGGCAGCTCGGCAATGCCGTGTTCATGCGCAACTGGCCCTATGCCTATGCGCTCAGCAATGGCGAAGACTCTGCCGTCAAGGGCAAGTTCGACGTGGCGCCGCTTCCAGCCGGTGACGGCGAAGGCGGGCGGTCGGCGGCAACGCTGGGTGGCTGGAACATGGCCGTTTCCAAGTACTCGCCTGACCAGGAAGCTGCGATCGAGCTCGTGAAGTTCCTTGCTTCGGAAGAAGTGCAGAAGGAGCGCGCGATCAACCAGTCGAACCTGCCGACGATCCCGTCGCTTTATGAAGACAAGGATGTGTTGGCGGCTTCGCCCTTCATGGCCAATTGGAAGGCCATCTTCGAGCAGGCCGTGCCGCGTCCCTCGGCTCCGACCAAGACCAACTATAACGAGGTCTCCTCGATGTTCTGGAGCGCCGTGCACGACACCCTTTCGGGCAATGGTTCGGCTGCCGAAAACCTCGAAGTGCTCGAAGCCGATCTCAACGATCTCAAGGGCGACGCCTGGTAAGTCCTCCCGGCAAGCCTAACGAACGGGCGGCCGGGGTTTTGTCCCGGCCGCCCGTTCGGCAATAAACCTATCGAAAGGGAGGACGACGATCATGGCGACCGATGCAATGGCGCCTCTTGCGACGGCCGACAGGCCAAAGGCGAAATCGGAACTGATGCAGCAACGCGTGCGGGCCGCACGGCTGTTTCTCATCCCCATGTTGGTCGCGCTGGCGATCGTGGCCGGTTGGCCGCTGCTGCGCTCGATCTACTTCTCCTTCACCGACGCAACGCTGAATAATCTTTACGGGGCCGAATGGATCGGCTTCGGGAATTACCTGCGCTGGACCGTGCTCGAAAGCGGCAATGTCCGGTATCGCGGCGTGCTTGCGGACCCGGACTGGTGGAACGCAGTTTGGAACACCGTGCGCTTTGCTTTCTGGTCCGTGCTTTGGGAAACCGTGCTCGGCATGATCGTGGCGCTGGTGCTCAATGCGGAATTCAAGGGCCGCGGCATCGTGCGCGCCGCCATCCTCATTCCGTGGGCGATCCCGACCATCGTTTCGGCGCGTATGTGGAGCTGGATGCTCAACGACCAGTTCGGCATCATCAACGATCTCGGCATGAAGTTGGGACTGCTCGCGGCGCCGGTGGCGTGGACGGCGTCGGCCGATACGGCAATGACGGCCGTGCTGATCGTCGATATCTGGAAGACAACGCCGTTCATGGCGCTCCTGATCCTGGCTGGCCTGCAGATGATCCCGCGGGATATCTACGAGGCGGCGGAAATCGATGGCGTGCATCCGGTTAAGCAGTTCTTCCGCATTACGCTGCCGCTGGTGCGGCCGGCGCTGATGGTGGCAATCATCTTCCGCGTGCTCGACGCGCTGCGTATCTTCGACCTGATCTATGTGCTGACGCCGAATTCGTCGGCGACCAAGACCATGTCGGTGCTGGCGCAGGAGAACCTCTTCCAGTTTAACAACTTCGCCGAAGGCTCTACGCAATCGACGTTGTTGTTCCTGATGATCGCGATTTTCACGGTGCTCTATATCTGGCTGGGCCGTGTCAATTTTGACGGGGGAGACCGCTGATGGGTGCCACCTTCGATCTCTGGAAGATCACCAAGACCACGCTCTTCTATGCCCTCGTGGTATTCATCGTCGTGGTTTCGGTGTTCCCGTTCTATTACGCGATCCTGACGAGCCTCAAATCAGGCACGGACCTGTTCCGCGTCACCTATTGGCCGACTTCGTTCAGCCTCGACAATTTCCGTCAGGTGTTCACCCAAGGTGAATTCCCGCGCAACCTGCTCAACTCCGTTTTCGTCGCGTCTGTGACGGTGATCCTTGCGCTGTTCCTTGCTATCACCGCGTCCTTTGCCCTGAGCCGCGTGCGGTTCCGGGGCAGGAGCCTTCTGCTCATGACGATCCTTGCGGTCTCAATGTTCCCGCAGATCGCCGTGCTGGCGGGTCTTTTCGAGGTGATCCGGTTCCTTGGCATCTACAACACGCCTTGGGCGCTGATCTTTGCCTATACGATCTTCACGCTGCCATTCACCGTTTGGGTGCTGACTACCTTCATGCGTGACCTGCCGGTCGAGATCGAGGAAGCGGCGATCGTTGACGGCGCGACGCCTTGGGTGATCATCACGCAGGTGTTCATGCCGCTGATGTGGCCGGCGCTGGTGACGACGGGGCTTCTGGCCTTCATCGCGGCCTGGAACGAGTTCCTGTTCGCGC
>CAJYKO010000413.1 GCA_913775215.1 uncultured Devosia sp.
GCCGCAGCATCCGTGTCGTCCTGCACGATCTGCAGGGCACCGCCGAGGTCACCTTCGACGGAAATATGGTCGGACCTGTCGGCGAACGCCTTCCAGCCCTTGTCAGCGCTGGCCGCGAGAATGGTTCGGCCGGATGACCGGGCCCACTGCTCCAAGCTCATCAGTGCGATCGCGTCCGGGAACTCGCTCTTCTTCTCACCGCTGGCTTCGAACGGCGCTGTGGGCTCGAAGTATGCCTTGAGCAGCGTGTCCACGGTAGCGAGGTTCGCGGGTACGACTTCGGCTCCGGTGCCATCTAGAAACGCCGCGACCGCACCACGGGCAATCTCCCGGGAGTCGGCCAGCGCCGCTTTCGCCGCCATTGCTGCTTCCTCGTTGATCAGGCCGGCTCCGGCTGCCTTGTTAAGCGACGAGAGCACGGCGTCTCGCGTCTTCCTCGTGTGAGCCTGCAGATGCTTGAGCGTCTCGCGCACGACTATCTCGGAGATAACGAACTTGACCGGACCGTCTTTAAACTGCTCAAGTTGCCCGAGGAGGCCCGTCTTGAAGTCCATGCCACCATGGATGATTGTGTTGGTGTCAATTGTGAAGGCGTCATAGGGCACAGGAGGCGTCCTTCGGCGGGTGGGTGGCGTCGCTCAGCCCCAGCCTTAGCGTAGCATTTGATATCAGTCTAAACCTGCTGGGGATCGATAGTGCTCTCTGAGACACGGCCAGGCTTGTGCAAACGAAATTGGGAGAAGGCCCGCGCATCTAAAGCAACAGACTAGGTGTTTGATCCCAAGGTTTGATGGTACGATCCCTTCGTTGGAATGGAAGGAAGCCGTATGGGGCAGGTGCGTCATGTGAACGCCACGACCACGCTCGCCGTCCTTCAGCAGCATTACCAAGAGGGCGCTCCCAGCGCCGATCAGCGCTGACAAGTTGGTAACGTTCGACAAGGGCGCGACCGCGGCAGCGGGGACGACGGGGGTGGCAGCGGCTGCGGCCGCCGCTGCATGGGCTTGAACATTCGCGAGAGAGGCAACCGGTATCGAAAGTCTTGGGCGTGGCGCAAAGCATAGGGAAGCCGCAAAGCTTCAAAAAAGCATCACAACGAAAGCCTTAATCCGGTTCGTCAGGCTCAAGCCATTCGAGGGGAACGAGAGCGTGGTCGCGCCACTGTTCGGCAAGCACGACATGGTCCAGGCCGCCCCAGACGTCCTCATCAGCATGGTCCAGGACGATGACCTGCAGTCGACCCGACGCTTTGCCGACTTGTTCGCCGAGCAAGGCAAATACCTTCCGGACCGCTTCGACATCCTGATCGCGCCAGGATATTGGATCGGACCTGTCCTCGCCTGCCGCGCGCCGTGGAAAATAGACTTGGCTGGGCTGATCGTAGATCAGGAAGCCGGGAACAGGGTGATGGGGCAAAGCCAGGAAGAAGGTCTGCAGGGCCAGGGTGAGCGCGACATGATAGGCGAGCCAGTTCGCGCCACTTCCGATTTCCCAGAGATAATCGTCACGCGTTCCGCGAATCACCTTCACCGTGAGATCTTGGATCATGAGCCGCACCGGCGCGTCGGGCCATTCGGCGTCGAGCCGCGGAATTAGTCGGCCCGTTGTCGCTTCGATACTGTCGAGGGCATTGCGGACCTTGCGCTGAATTTCGCTTTCTGAGACCCGCCGTTGCAATTCCGCGATCTGAGCCTTGAGGGCATCGATCTGCTGACGAAGCCCCGCCGATTGATCCGTCCTGTCATAAAGCTCCAGCGCCTGTTCGAGCCGCCCAAGGAAGCGCTCCATGCGATCGAACCGGTCGATCGCTTGCTTCGCTTGCTGAGAGTTGCGTTCGAGCAGCCCAATCTCACGCTTGATTTCGTTCAGCCGGATCAGAAAGGTCTCGGCATCCGCACGCAGCCGCAGGATTTCTTTATCGAGCGTGTCCGACACACTGGGGTGGGTTCGAAGTCTGACCTCGATTGCGGCCAGAGCATCGCTGAGTTGCTCGACCTTCTCGCGGCCGCCCGCACCCAGCAGCGCGATCACATCCTCCGGTCGGCCGTCCGGCAAGAGCTGCTTCAACCATTCCGAGATCGCGAGACGATCGCGCTGGATTCGCAGCGCGCTTCCATAGGCGTCGCTGCTTTCGATCAGCCGGCGGAGTTCCGTCAGACGCTGTCGCCGCTGGGTCAGTTCGCGCGCGACCTTGGTTTCCTCGTCGCGCAGTTCCTTTAGGCGCACAAGCGCGGCATCTACTCCGGCAATGGTTGGATGAGCAGCTTCGCTGTTCGCGGCGACCACGCCACGCAGAAGGTCGACAATGTCGGGCCATTCGGTCGGAATGACCTGGTCCGGCGGAAGCAGCCCGAATTCGATTGCCTGCCGGAGCCAGGAGGTCGCTTCAAGCCGCCAGGCGTTGCCGGCGGTCACGAACGCACGAAGATCAGCCTCCCGTCGCCGCAGCAACCGATTCAACCGGTCAAGCTCATGCCGCGCCTGCAGGACGTCTGCGGTGACCGCCTGAAGGATGTAGGGAAAGATCGTCTTCAGCTTGTCGCGATGCTCGCTCGTATCCGCCTTGAAGAACATGACGTCGGGATTGGCGACGATGTTTTGCGGCTGGAACGTGAACGCCATTAGGTCGCGAAAGCTAGGTCGGGATTGTGCGGCCGCGTCGGAATCTGGATCGAAACCCAAATTGGTGAGCCCGGCCAATCGGTCGAGCATCTTCTTGACGTTCTTTTGGGTGGTATCCTTGCCCTCGATCCGATGCGGAACCTCGACAACATCGCCCTCGATAAGGACCATGTCGCCTGTGCTTTGTTGATCGCCCGGCTCTCGCCGCGCGAGGAGCTTCTGGCCTTCGACCGTGTCGATCACGACACCGAACCAACTGCAGTTTTCACGGATGACGCCGACCGGGATCGCGCATTTGTCGGAGGCAAGGCAGTAATCGATAATCGGTATCACGGCCGACTTGCCGGTTTTTGACGCGCCGCTGATTACGTTCACAACGCCGGGGTGGAAGTCGAGTTCGCGGGGTTTTTCGTCCGCACGCGGCCAGAGGATCAATTTGCGAAGCTGAAAATACATTAAAAATCGATCCTCAAGGTCGAGGCAATCTGCGGAAGTCCGAGCTTAGAAAACCAGTAGCCGATCTTGTCGGCAGCGGCCGGGAAACCCTTCAGCCGTTCCGGAATGGCGGGCTTCTTTACCTCTAGGAGATCGAGCGGATATCCGTGGAGCAAAGCTGAGGCATGGTCGATCCGGATGAGGCGCGAGGTCGATGCGACGCCGATAGACTGGAGCGTCAGCGGGCGGAGCAGGCGCGCGCGCGAATGCAGTTCGATAAGCACTTCGCGCTCACGTTCGAATTTGGCTGCGAACAACGTGAGGCCCGATGCCTTTCTGGTAGACGTGACGGCCTCGAATGTCTGACGGTGCAGCAGCATCGGCAGGACCAAAAAGGCGAGCAGTGCTGGCGCTGCGTCAGGACCATCTTCCTGATAGCCCAACGTGAAATTCCAGATCAGATAGGCGCCGATGGCGGGGTTCTGAACGAGGTCGAGTTCGGTGAGGTTCGGGCTGACGAGGGCCGTCATTCAGGAGCCTCGCCAAGCAGGGCTTTATAATCGGCGTGCCAACCCACAAGGCGCCGGTCGGCCAAATCATTGTAACTGCTATGGACGAAATGGCCTGGAACGGCTCGTCCTTCGAGCGTGGCCTGATGTTGAGCACATTGGCGGTAGACAAGCCTCCCCTGAACCGGTGCCGATCGATCGCTGTGGAGATCTGCGACATCCCCCCGGATCATACCGTGCCGACGCACGAGATCATCGTCCCAAGTGTCGAGGCTGCCCGGAAAGATGACACCGCGGTCCGCCCAATCGGCCTTGTCGGCCGATGCGCGCAGATAATCGCTGACCGCCCTTAGTCGCTCTTCATCGTTCGCTTCGACGAGTTCGAGTTGACGGATGAAGGTCGGTCGCGTGGAGGCTACGTCCGTGACGAGGTCTTCGCTCGGAGCACCCCCGAAAGAGGTTAGCAAACCGGGAAGATTATTTTGTCTTACAAAGGCATGAAAATCGCGGCGGAATGCATCCGCATCGAGGATTGGCCTTTCACCGCGCTGGATCAGGCGATCGAGTAACTGCTTGGCTTGGCCGATGCCCGATTTGATGAGGACATCGATCTGGCTCTCGCTGATGATAGGCGCCAAGACGGCGCGGATGGCGTCGAGCGGATCGGCCCCCTCGGAATCGAACTTGAATCGGGCCACAATATCCGTTTGCTGTGCGATGGGCGCATCGAGAAAGGGCAGCAGATACTCCGCGCAACCGGGAGACGCCTTCAGCTTCGCAAGCTTGGTTCGAATCAGTTTCAGCGATGCCTCGGCCGCAGCCGCATCGCCAGCGGCAGAAAGTAACTGAACGAAGGCGCCTGTCTTTCGGGGTGTCACATACAGGCAAAATTCGGTCAGCTTCGGATCTATTTCCTCCGCTACGATCATCGCGCGCCAATTCTCAAATGCCTTCCAGAGGTCATAGGCCCAGTCCGAGACCGGATTCTGGCGCAGCGCGCTCTTGGTCTGCTCCAGCACAAGCTTGCCGTCGGCGTGGTGGACGGCCACGTCATCCTTGTATTCCAGGGATACCTTCGCGCCTTTAGGTGCGATCAGGAGGTGATAAAAGACGCGAACGGGCTGCAGCGCGAAACCGAGATACTGGCCCGGCGCACTGTGCTTGGCAGGTCTCGTCTCGGCGTTCATCGGATCAACTCCCTCGGGAGCAATGCTGTTCAAGTCCCAGTACTAGGTCAAGCCATGATGGCCGTGAATTGAAACCCCGGTCACGATCGAGACGTTGATGGCAATGAAGCGTCGACTGGGAGAATCTGCGAGATCAGATCAATATTCGTCGTGCCGACATGCTCGCACAGTCCCGCTTAGCCGATCGCGCAAATGTCAGATCTTGCTAGAAGCCGACACTTGGCGATGCGACGGGAATGACGGCTTTATCCCAAATCGAGCCATTCGACCAGCGCTCCCGCAACATGAACCAATGACCGGAGTTGGGAAGTCGAAAAGCGCCGGCGAGTGTCGACAAATGGGTCCTCGCGGCCGCTAGGCTGCCAGGCCGGTAGCGAGCCATTCCCGGCCATTCTGTGAATCGGCTCGGCATCCCGAAACCGGCCGATCCGCCAACCGTCAGCAGTCCCGTTTCTCCATGTTCAACAGACCGTCTTGGGAAAACGCAATCGGGAACAGATTTCGGGAAGGC
>CAJYKO010000414.1 GCA_913775215.1 uncultured Devosia sp.
CCGAACGCACGGTAGCCGTCAGGCTGCCCGGTGTACCGGCGCTCTTGCGGATGCCGACATCGCGGAGGTTCAAGCCGGCATCAACGAGATCGGCCGAAATCTTCATGCTGCCATCAGCTGCGGGCTCGGCGATGAAACGGACCTTGCCTGAAAGGAAGGACGAAGCATCGAAGCCAAAGGGGGCAAGATCAGCGACTTCAACTGTGGCCCCGAGCTTGAAGACCGGTTCCGTAGTCGGCGTGCCATCAACCGAAAGCTCGGCATCCATGCCATCGATCTCGGCGGAGCCGCCGAGATGATAACCCTGCTGAGTGGCGGAAAAACTCAGTTGACCGTTCCCGATCTTGCGATCCTGGATGGGGGCACTACTGGCGAAATCGGCGACGGTGCCGTTGACGACATAGTCGATCTCCATCGGCTTGCCGGTCTCTTCATTGGCAAGGCCAATGGTGGCGACGAGGCCGAGATCGACACTGCCTGTCAGCGTTGCCGGATTGATCGGCAGTTCTGCTTGTGCCAGCGCGTCGGGCTGCAGTTGCTTGGTGATGGCAAGAAGCGCCGGGATGGGCGCGCTGAGATTGCCCGAGACTTCGAAAATGCTCTCATCTGGTGTGGAGTTGTCGAAAATCATCGCTGGGCGACGCACATCGATCGTGCCATCGGCGGTTTCGATCTTGCCGCCTTCGGCTGAGATGGTCACCTTGGCATCATCGATCTGGAGGCGCGTGAGGCCGTCGATGCGGATTGGATCCATGGCTTCGGTGGCGCGGACCGCAACATTCTGCCCGGTCATGTCGATCTGCATGGCGCCGTCGGGGAGCGGCTTGCCTTCGGCGTCAGGTCCGAGCGAACCAACGGGGAAATCAAAGTCGAGATGGGCTTCAACTACCTGGCCATCCGTGACATTGGCGACGAACCAATCGCGGCTCTCCTGGCCCATGAAATAGGGCCAAATGCGTTTGATATCGTCGGCGGAAACGCCCGTGCCGGCCACGGACAGCTTGGCCGAGAGCCCGGCTTGCAGCATGTCCATGCGACCGTTGCTTTCGATGACAGCCTCGCCCTTGCGTGCCACGAAACGATCAATCCCGAGCGCCCCATAAAGCGGCGCCGACCAACCTGAAAAATCCATCGAGTCGAATGGCTGAGCGGGGGCAGCCATGTCATTGGGATGGAGCGAAACGTCCGTGGCCTTAATCGAAACGCCGATTGTTGGGCCATATGTGGCGTCGAGCCCCATGGCGAAGGTGCCAGAAATGCGCGCATCGCTCTGGCCGATCTGGATGGCGGAATCGGCAAGCTCGAACTGGCCCAGATCAGGCTTCCAGTTGATTTCCATGATTGAGCTGGCGACCGGAAAATAGTCCGTGCCGATTCGGAGATCGACACCGGTCAGGTCGATGCGGAACTGTCCGTCAACGAGCTTGCCGCCGGCCGGATCAAAACCGATGTCGATCGAGAGCGCGCCGGCGCCGCGCATTGCGGCCATGCTGGTGGCGTCATCAATAAATGGAAGCAGCGCAGCAAAGTCGAGATTGAGCGCATCGACCTTGAGGCGCGATGTGCCATCGTCGGCAAGAAGGCGATCGATCGTGCCTGAGACGGTCCGACCTCCAATCAGGGCCGAGAATTCGCCATTGGTCTGCTTGCCATCCGCGGAAGGTCCGATTTCAAGATTGACCTGATCGAAGCGGCGATAGAGCCCATAGACGGAATCCGTCATGTCGATGGTGGCGTCGCGAACGATCAGTTTCGAGAACTGCCCCCGGGAGGTCATCTTGACGAAATCGTTGAGCGCGATTTCGGTAGATTCAAGATTGTAGACCAGCCAGTCATTGTCCGAACGCAGCTTGGTGCCGTTGGTCCCAAGGGCAAGACCTTTTTCGCCGATGCCGATAGGCGAATAGGCCTGATCGCCTTCAAGCACGCGAAGCGTGGGCACGCTGCCATCGGCATTCTCGACGAGTTCCATATGTCCAAGGCGCGGTCCGTGCAGGTCCTGCACCAGTTGCAGATGCGGGCCAACGACCGTGACCGAGGCGCCGGGTTGACCCATCAGCGCGCGGAGCGGGGAAAAGCCGATCTCCAGCGCATCCATGGCGATTTGTGCACCCGATTGGGTATCGTCGAGAACAACGGGCGAGAACCGCACGACGGGCCAAACGCCGTTCTCGACGGCGATCGACAGATCGCCCATTTCGAGCCTTGAGCTGGGCGGCAGCATGGATTGCACTACGCCACGTACGGTATCGCCGGAAAACGGCAGCCGGATGGGGGTGATAAGAAGGACGAGATAGAGAACAAGCAGCAGGCCCAAGAAGCCGCCAAGGATCCAGCCCAGTATTTTGAGCACCCGCCGGGATCGCGCGGGTGGAGGGGCAGATGTCGACGATGGCGCGGGCTGATCGGCCGGAATTGTCACTCGCTCACATCTATCCAGCTTGAGGCACCCTACAATAACGCAGAATTCCTCACAGAATCATTCACCCGCCGGGCTGCAATTGCACAATGATACCGGCTGGAATGTGGCGCTGACACCCTCTATTGGATCAAGCACTTGGGAGACCACACGATGACGCATTTGAGCCCTGGCGATATGGCCCCGGACTTCACCCTGCCGCGCGACGACGGCAGTATGTTCACGCTTTCGGCGCATCGCGGCAAACGCGTTGTGCTGTTCTTTTATCCGGAGGATGATTCCGGCGGTTGCACCGATGAGAATGTCGAGTTTTCCAATCTCTTGGACGACTATGAGCAGGCCGGCGCGGTGGTGCAGGGAATTTCGCCCGACGATATCGCCAAGCACCAGAAATTTCGCGCCAAGTACGACCTACGGATTCCGCTTGTTGCCGATCCTGAGCGACAGGCGATTGAGGCGTTTGGGCTCTGGCAGCTCAAGAAACTTTACGGGCGGGAATTTATGGGGCTGATCCGCACCAGTTTCATCATCGGCGCCGACGGTAAAATCGAGCGGATTATCCGCGCCACGCGCATCAAGGGACATGCCGCAAAAGTCCTCGAGGCCTTACGGGAAAACACGGCATCAGCCTGAAAATCCCCAGCTTTCGGGCTTTTTTAACCATGAGCGGTCATAGTCTGCTTACCATAAGGTGGGCAGTGCGAGGGGCGCAAAGTGGTTACAAAACCCGGCTTCGGAAACCGTAAAGGTCAAGGCAAGGCGCCGGTTCGCGGTATCCACCCTGCGCTCTTTTACGGCATGTTCGCGGTGCTTTTTGCCGGCAATGTCTTTGCCGGCACCGCCCTGTATCTCTCTCCCGATATTACGCGGATGCTCAACGGCCGGACTGATGAAGTCATCGGCGCCTATGAGGATCGCATTGCGCAGATGCGGGTCGAAATCGACCGGCTCCATTCGCGCAGCTTTGCCCAGACCGGCGACATCAACCTCCAGCTCCAGGAACTGTCGCAGCAGCAGGAAGTGCTGTTCGAGCAGCACCAGTTGGTCAAGGTCCTGGTCGAAAAGGCCGACGCCCTTGGAATCGCAGCGGCCGACATCGCGCCGCCCGTTGCCCCGCTGTCGGCAGACGTTGCGAGCCTAAGTGGAAATCCCGATGTCGATGCGACGGCGCTCAGCCTTGAACGGATGATGGGCGAGACACAGATGGCGATGGATGGCATCGCGCAGGTCGCTTCGACGCGCGCCGACGAGATCGCCACCGAAATGCGCCAACTCGGCATTCCCGTTGCCCTGCCCGCGGCCTACGACGATGCCATGGGCGGTCCGCTGCTCCCGGCGCGCGACGACCTTGCCGGAACGCCGATGCTCGAAGACGCCAATGAGGTCATGTCGGCTCTGATGCGCTACAAGATGGCGCGCGAAACGCTCGACGATGCACCGGTGCATATGCCGATTAGCGGCGCCTTCCGGCAGAGTTCAAACTTCGGTAATCGCCGCGACCCGTTTACCGGCTCCCGCGCCTTCCACTCCGGCATCGACTTCGCCGCGCCGAGCGGCACGACGGTGTTAAGCGCCGCAGCGGGGATCGTGACCTATGTCGGCACGCGCTCGGGCTACGGCATGGTGGTCGAGGTGACCCACGACAACGGGCTCCTCACTCGCTACGCGCATCTCAGCGGCTATCTTGCTCGCGAGGGACAAAAGGTGAGCACCGGGACGCCGATCGCCAAGGTTGGATCGACAGGACGCTCGACAGGGCCGCATCTGCACTTTGAAATCCGCAAGGCAGATGAGGCGATCAATCCCAAGGCTTTTCTTGATGCCGGGAAGCGGTTGCAGGGACTGTTGGGTTAGTATCAGCGGGAAAAGAAATGGGAGGCCGTAGCCTCCCACGTTTCTTATTCGCTCGCCACGTCCGTTGCGACGCCCACGCGTTGTGCCAGGGCCGCTTCCATGAACTGGTCTAGATCGCCATCAAGGACGACCGATGGTTGACCACTTTCCACGCTGGTGCGCAGATCCTTGACCATCTGGTACGGCTGCAAGACGTAAGATCGGATCTGGTGACCCCAGCCAATATCAGTCTTGTTGGCCGCCTGGGCGTTAGCCGCTTCTTCGCGCTTTTGCAGCTCCATCTCATAGAGACGGGATTTCAGCATGGCCATGGCCGTTGCACGGTTCTTGTGCTGGCTGCGTTCCTGCTGACACGCCACGATGATGCCCGAGGGCACGTGGGTAATGCGGATGGCCGAGTCGGTGGTGTTGACGTGCTGACCACCGGCACCCGAAGCGCGATAGGTATCGACCTTCAGGTCGGCTTCGCGGATTTCGATCTCTATGGAATCGTCGATCACCGGATAGACCCAGCAGCTCGAAAAGCTGGTATGCCGACGCGCGGCCGAGTCATAGGGGCTGATACGCACGAGGCGATGCACGCCGCTTTCAGTTTTGAGCCAGCCATAGGCGTTGTGGCCCTTGATCTGGATCGTCGCGGACTTGATGCCGGCTTCTTCGCCGTCGTGCATTTCGAGCACTTCGACCTTGAATTTCCGGCGTTCGGCCCAGCGGGTATACATGCGCAGAAGCATGTTGGCCCAATCCTGACTCTCAGTGCCACCGGCACCGGAGTGGATTTCGACATAGCAGTCGTTGGCGTCGACTTCGCCCGAAAGCAGCGTTTCGATCTGCCGGCGGCGAGCGGTCTGCTTGAGCTCGATCAACGCGCTTTCCGCATCGCGCACGATATCGGCGTCGCCCTCGGCCTCGCCGAGTTCGATCAATTCGACATTGTCACGGATGCCGGATTCGAGCTCGCGCACGGTTTTGACCGCGACATCGAGTTCGTCGCGCTCGCGCATGGTGACGCGGGCCTTTTCCGGGTCGTTCCAGAATTCGGGAGATTCAGTTTGCGCTGTCAGCGCGTCCAGACGGAGTTGTGCTGTATCCCAGTCAAAGATGCCTCCTCAGCAGGGTCAGAACCTGCTCGATTTCGGCGACGGTCTTTTCGATTTCCGCGCGCATGAAAAATTCCTTTTGTGTCCGGTGCCCCGTTTAACGGAGGCGTGCCGGGGGATCAACCCGCGCGGCGGCCAAGCTTGGCAAAACGTTTGAGCGCAGCGTCGCGCTTGAGGCGGGAAAGGCGGCTGAGGAAGAAGAAGCCGTTGACCTGGTCGATTTCGTGCTGGGCGACACGGGCTGCAAACCCGGACAGCGAGAGCATTTGCCTTTCGCCATGATCATCATCGAATGAGATCTCAACGGATTGAGCGCGGAGGACGTCCACCTCGATACCGGGCAACGATACCGAACCTTCGGTTCCGGCTTCTTGCTCAGACGAGGCAGAGACAACAGCCGGGTTATAGAGCAAGCGATAGTCCCGTGCCTCGCGACCGGCAATGCTGACAAGGGCGATCGGAACGACCTCTCCGATGTGGGCGGCGGCAAGGCCATAGACCTGCGCCTCGACCCCCGCCTTGAGAAGCCGTTGGCCCACAGCACGCAGGGCATCGTCAACGGGCTGAGCTTTTGCGGCCTGGGCAAGGCGCGGATCGGGATAGGTGATGAACGTGGTCATGGCTGCCATCTTGCATGTTGGCGGCCCGGCTGGTAGGTCCAAATCGGCTGGTCTCGTAGCTCAGCAGGATAGAGCACCGGATTCCTAATCCGGGGGTCATGGGTTCGAATCCCGTCGAGATCACCAGCCTGATCCCTATAATCTTTGGTTGTATCCCGCATGGCAGAACCGCCTTGGCGCGTTCCATGCATCTTGCGCATGGGGCCAATACTTCTGGCCGTTCCAGGAATTATCACGCCCTTAACCTTGCAGGCTCAGGCTACA
>CAJYKO010000415.1 GCA_913775215.1 uncultured Devosia sp.
CTTTAGGTTCGCGCCTTTGCCGACATAGTTGACCTGCGCCGGAATGACCAAACCTTCCGACTTCGGCGCCACCGCAAAACCCCAGTCCCGTTCCTCCGAGTCCCGCTGCGGCAGGCCCGACACAAAGCTTTGGAGTGAAGACTTCGCGTTACCAAGCAGGCTGCCATCCGCCGTCAGATTGACCACCATGCGGCCACGGTTGAAGAGCGTATCGCGGATCTGCCGGAACCGCGCTTCGACGCCGGACCAATCACTGTCGATCTGCTTGACGAGATCGCGCAGGAACTGGAGATAGCTGACGCCACCCAATTGCTCGGCCACCCAGCTTGCTTCGGTCAGTCCCGCCTTGAGCCGCGTATCGACGATGGAATTGCCAGCCGGGATCATGCGCGCCTCAAAGCCCGCCTTTTCTTCGAGCGCCATCTGGCGGATACGCTCGCGATTGTCGAGCCGCGCATCGAGCAGCACATCGCTCATGATCTCGAGCATGTCGCCGAACTTGCCGGGCACCGACTTGCCCGACAGGAAGAACCAGGCCGCCGTGCCGCTATCATCGAGCTTGGTCGCAAGGCTCCGATGCTGGGCAATGCCGCCCGTCGTACGCCCGATGCGCTGCGTCAGGCTGACGAAATCTTCCTTGCTCGTGCCCGTCTGCAACAATGCCCGGCCAAAGAGCGGCAAGTAGGGCAGGAGATCGGCGCCCAGGACCTTCAGATCGAAACCAAGATCGAGATACAAAATCCCAAGGGTCGGGAGATCGTGGTGCAGGAACCGCGCTCCGGCCAAATCGCCCTCGTCGGTTGGCACCGTCCGTATTTCGCGATCAAGATCGCCCAGTGTCAGCGTCGGAATTTTCGCCAGATCTTCCGGACGATCGACTTCCTCCTGCAGAGCCTTCAGCCGCTCGGTGCGCTCCTGCGTTGCCTTGATCGCTGCAGCGTCCATGCCTGCGCGGACCGCGGCGAGCTTGTCCTCTTCAGCCTTCGCGTCGCGCGCGCCCTTTTCCGGGTCGGCCTCGATTGTCGAGGTCACGCGATGCGGATTGTCGAGGAACAGCCGGCGGATTTCGCGTTCGAAATGCCCCTGCCCGGCCTTCTGTTTCAGATCTTCAAGAGCGCCCTCGAAAGTCAGCGGCGCCAGCGGATCGCCACCATGGAGCCAGGCGCCGAGCGCCGTAAACATATAGCTCATGCCACGCGGCTGGCCGCCGGTATTCTGTTCGCGCAGGTGAAACTCGAACGTATTGAGCGCCGCTTCCCGCTGCTCCTCTGAAAAGCCGGTCTCAGCCAATTCGGCCAGCGTATCGAGAATAAGCTTCTCGACCTTTTCTGCATCTGCCGGATCGATCCCCTTGAGCCCGAAGCCAGCCATGGGCTGCCTCAGCCAGGTGGAAATCCCCCCGCCCAGCATGCTCTCGCCAATCCCGCTTTCCGTCAGCGTCTTGCGCAGCGGCGCGGCCGAATTCCCGGCCAGCAGATAGCTCAAAACCCCATGGCTCAGCGTTTCCGCGCGGCCTTCGGGCGGGTCGAGCATCCAATTGACGCTGACCATGCCGTCCCGGCGCTTTTCCGCATCAACCGTGCCGGCATAGGTGCCGCTCACCTGCCGCGGTGCATTCCAGCGCGGCTGCAGCTTGACCTCGGCATCGACGGGCGCGGCGTCGAACTGGCTAAAGACTTCGTCGAGAATGGCTAGGCGCTTGTCCGGCGCATCGTCGCCGGCAAACACCACGCGGGCATTTGAGGGATGATAGAATTTCTGGTGGAAGCGCTTGAACTGCTCATAGGTCAGCGCCGGAATATCCTTAGGGTCGCCGCCCGAAGATTTGCCATAGGTCGTATCGGGATAAAGCGCGCGCTGCGTCTGGTCGTGCATCACCGAATCCGGCGAGGAAAAGACGCCCTTCATTTCGTTGAAGACGACGCCTTTATAAACGAGCGGCGCATCCGCGCTTTCGAGCTCGTAATGCCAGCCTTCCTGCTCGAACGTGTCTTCGGTCAAAAGCGGAAAGAAAACCGCATCAAGATACACATCGACGAGATTATAGAAGTCTTTAAGGTTGGCGCTCGCCACCGGATAGGCTGTCTTGTCCGGAAAGGTCATGGCGTTGAGGAAGGTGTGCATCGACCCCTTCAACAATTCCACGAAGGGCTTTTTGACCGGATAATTTCGCGACCCGCAGAGCACAGAATGCTCGAGGATATGCGCGATGCCGGTCGAATCCTCAGGCGGCGTCTTCAGCGTGACGCCGAAAACCTTATTCTCATCGTCATTGATAAGGCTCAGCACCTCCGCCCCGGTCTTCTTGTGCCGAAACAGCTGCGCCTTGGAATTGATCTCGGCGATCTGTTCGTCGCGCACCAGTTCGAAAGCGGGATGGGAAGAAGCCATGAGAGAACTCTCAATTTCTTGTTGTTGCCGCATAACCTAGTTAGCCGTTTGCTGTTTCGCTACCCCGGTCGCAAGGCCGTGAGACATCTTTGGAGGATGAGCGATGAAAGTTTTTGCAGCTCTGGCAGTGGCACTCACCGGAATGTCGATGACATCTGCGATGGCAGCGGAAAGCCCTGCCTACCAAGACGACCGATCAAGCGCGACCGCGCTGATCCAGTCGCTCTATAATGCGATCGACAGGAAAGAATATCTCCGCGCCTGGTCCTACTATGCAGCCAACACCGTGGCCTCGGCCGGGGATGACGCTGCCAAGGCCGATTACGAGACCTTCAAGAAGGGGTATGAAAATACCGATTTCGTCACCCTGCTCACGGGCGACGAAACCCAGGAAGGCGCCGCGGGCAGCACCTATTACAAGCTCCCGGTCGCCATCGATGCAGTCGACAGCGCCGGCAAGCACAGCCAGTTCACCGGTTGCTACACCGTCCGCCTCGCCCAACCCTCCGTCCAAGACACGCCACCCTTCCAGCCCCTCCACATCGAAAGCGGCGAGCTGAAACCTGCAAGTGGCGAGTTGGAAGCGATCTTGCCCAAGACCTGCGAATGAGCAGTTCGGAAACGGCGGGGATCACACCCCGCCGCGGATTTCCGGCTTTACGGTCTTTTCGTACCAATCGCCGAGCTGGTTCATCAGCGCGGGGAAAAGGCTCTTTCGCTCGGAGGCCGCGACATTGTCCGCAATCTGCGCCGGCTTCGAAACGCCCGCGATGATCGTCGACACCTGCGGGTGATCGAGAATCCAGCGCAGCGCGAACTGGCTCATCGGCACCCCTTCGGGCGCAAGGCCCTTCAGCTCCTGCACCAGTTCGATGCCACGCTCGAACTTGATGCCCGAGAAAGTTTCGCCGACCGAAAAGGCTTCGCCATCGCGATTATAGCTGCGGTGATCGGTGGAATCGAACGTGGTGTTCTTGTCGAACTTGCCGCTCAAGAGGCCGCTCGCCAGCGGCAGGCGAACGATAATGCCGACATTCTTTTCTGCCGCCAGCGGCAGAAGCTTTTCGGCGGCATCCTGACGGAAGAGATTGAAGATGATCTGCAGCGTCGCGCAGCCCGGCTGCTCAAGGCAGATCAAACCTTCTTCGATGGTCTCGACGCTTGCGCCCCAGTGGCGCACGAGGCCCTCGGCCTTGAATTCGTCCATCCATGCAAAGATTTCGCCATCCTGCAAGACGCTGGTCGGCACACAGTGAAGTTGGGCAAGGTCAAGGCTCGATACGCCGAGGCGCTCGGCCGAGCCGACTAGGCTCTCGCGCATCTTGTCCTTGGAATACTTGTTCGGGAAAAGCGATCCGGACCGCCCGAGCTTGGTCGCGACATGCACGCCCGGCGCCTTGGCGTGAGCGCCGATACGGCGCTCCGACTGCCCGCCACCATAAACGTCGGCCGTGTCCCAGAAATTGATCCCGGCTTCGTTGGCGGCGTCCAGAATTTCACCAGCGGCTTCATCGCCCACGGGACCAAAGTCGCCGCCCAATTGCCAGCAGCCGAGGCCGATTTCGCTGACTTCGTAACCCGTCTTGCCCAAAACCCGCGTTCTCATACCGCTGCTCCCCAAAAGTCTGTCGCGCCAAAGCGCAGAAAATGCCTCGCGCCCCGCTTAGCACCTTTCGGCGTCAAAAGGCTCGAAAAGAGAGCATTGAATAAGAACGGGCGCCAAGTACCTGTTGATCCGGCCCTATTCGAAAAAGTCCGGAAAATCGCTGATCGTCTGATTGAGCAGCAGTTCGGCTCGCGCCAGGTGCGCCCGCATCGCGCGTTCCGCCGCTGCCGGATCGGCCTTGGCCACGGCCTGAGCGATGTCCTTATGCTCGGCAATCGCCCGCTGCGTCGAGGACACGCCAAGCGTCAGATAGCGCACGCGATCAAGCTGCATCTTGTGATCGTCGATGAGCTGCCAGGCATATTCGACGCCCGCCAGCCGCGCGAGCGTGCGGTGAAAGAGTTCGTCGAGCGTGTGAAAGCGCCTGGAATCATTGGCCGCCGACGCCGCCTCCTGGTCTGCAATCAGCGTCGTGAGCACTTCAGCGGCGTTATCCGTCGGCTGCCCCGCCACCCTGCGAATGATCTCGACCTCAATGCTTTCGCGGATAAAGCGCGATTGGCGCACGCCATCGGGCGAAATCTTCTTCACCACCGTCGCCCGCTTGGGCCGGATCAGCAGCAGGCCCTGTTGCGCCAGCCGAATAAAGGCCTCGCGCACCGGCTGCCGCGACACACCATAGCGCGCCGCAATATCGCTTTCCGAAATCACGTCGCCAGGCTTGAGCGACATGGTGATGATGTCGTCGCGCAGAGCATCGACGACGCGCATGGCGATGGTTTCCTGAGTGTGCTCCAACAAAGCTGCCATGGCTCAACTTTTCCTTCTTTTTCGACCATGGGCCGTAAAGCAGCCATTGGCTCCATGTCCGCGTCGCCGTCCACAGTTTTTTGGAGCCCGACAGCTTCCATACAAGGCGGGCAATTCTCGACGCTTGTCAATTCGGTGGTGGATCATTCCAATGGCCGAGGCCTTCGGCCAAAGCGTCGAACACGACGCGGATGCGACGCGAAGTGCGCAATTCCCTGTGCGTTGCGAGCCAAGTCGGCACCGGCACGCCGGCAAAGTCGGGCCAGGCATCGACGACGCCGGGGGTCATGCGGGCGACCGTTTCCATCATGACCCCGAGCCCCAGTCCGCGACGCACCCAATGCCATGCTACGATGCCGCTATTGGTCATCAGCGGGAAATTCGCCTCAGAAACGTTGATACCGTGTCGCCGCAACTCGGCCATCAGCACCGGAATGCTTTCGCTGAAACCGATGAACTCGGCTGTGCTTAAGGTTTCTGCACCGACTGGCTGGGCAAGTCCCGTCACAGACCTCTCGGCTCCGTAAATTCGCGCCATCGCATCGGGAAGGCGCCGCGCGATCACCTCCGGCTCGCTGGGCGGCACGTGGCGGATGGCGATATCGGCCCGCCGGCGAATGAGATCTTCTACCTCGTTAGAGGCCAGAACATCGATGACGAGCCCTGGCGCCACCCGCCGAAGCTTCTCAAGCACGGGCGGCAGGACGAACTGCGCATAAACGTCGCTCGTCGTGATCCGCACCAGCCCTTCCACAGCCTGCGATTGTCGGGACGCTACCAACGCCACTGCGGCCGACGCTTCGCCCATGCGCTGCAATGGACCGATCAGTTCCCGCCCAGCCTGCGTCAGGATCAGGTTGCGCCCCGCCCGCTCGAACAGCGTAACACCAAGCGACTTTTCAAGCGCGGCGACCTGCCGCCCAAGCGTGGGCTGGGTTAGGCCAAGTTTACGCGCTGCTGCCGAAAGCGAGCCGGCCTCGACCGTCGCGAGCAGGGCACGCATCTGGTTCCAATCGATATCGGCGCGATAATCCATGCGTTTATGTATAACGATAGTGCCAAATTCTGCAATTTTGTTTGTCACTTCGCCAGGCTAGGATTCTTGCGTCAAGGAGCAAAATCATGCCCGCATCAGCAGCCTTCTGGGATCGAACTGCCGAACGCTATGCGGCCTCACCCATTGCGGATGAGGCTGCCTATCAAACCAAGGTCGCCGCCACGCAGCGCTTGCTCCGCCCCGAAATGGATCTGTTCGAATTCGGTTGCGGGACAGGCTCGACGGCATTGCTCCACGCCCCCCGTGTGCGCCATATCCGCGCCGTGGACTTTTCCGCACGCATGATCGAGATCGCCGAGAACAAGGCGCGCGCTGCGGGTATTACCAATGTCAGCTTCGAACAGGGCGCCATTGAAACCGTGGATCTGAAGCCTCGGAGCCTCGACATGGTGCTCGCCCTCTCCGTATTGCATCTCTTGCCCAACAAGGGCGCGGCGATCGCCAAGGTTTTTGCTGCGCTCAAACCCGGCGGCTATTTTGTTTCGAGCACGGCCTGCATTCGCGAGATGGTTCCGGCTCTTGCTCTTCTCGCCCCGGTGGCCAACCGGCTCAATCTGAGTTTTTTGCCCTATCTCGATGCGATGAATTCACGCCAGTTGCTTGCTGCCATCACTCAACCCGGCTTTGTCGTGGAGCATCAGTGGCAGCCGACGAGGAAGGCCGCGCTCTTCGTCATCGCCCGCAAGCCGGTCGCCTTGGTATAACCAACTGTGAATTGAACAGCCGCTTTGCCGAATCGGCGGCGCGACGTGCTAAAGTCTGCTTTCGCGTGTGCGGGAGTTGTGATGCAGGTTGCTATCGATATGGGCGAGGCTCGGGGTGCCGGCACTGCCCAGATGGATCTCGAGGAATTGCTGGCCACCCGTCTCCTGGTGCAGGGCAATTCCGGTTCCGGCAAATCCCACCTTTTGCGCCGCCTCCTCGAGCAATCAGCGCCCTGGGTGCAGCAATGCATCATCGATCCCGAGGGTGATTTCGTCACCCTCGCCGATAAGTTCGGCCATCTCGTCGTTGACGCAACGCGCAGCGAAGCCGAACTGACCCGCATCGCCAATCGCGTGCGCCAGCATCGCGTCTCGGTCGTCGTCAATCTCGAAGGGCTCGATGCCGAGCAGCAGATGCGCGCCGCCGCGGGTTTCCTCGGCGGCATGGTCGATGCCGATCGTGAGTATTGGTATCCCGTGCTCGTCG
>CAJYKO010000416.1 GCA_913775215.1 uncultured Devosia sp.
CAATGCCGGCCAGATGGTTGCAGCCGGACAGGCGGTTGTGATCATCGCCTCGCAGGAAAAGCGGGATGCTGCCTTCGATATTCCCGAGCAACTTATCGGCATGATTGCCCCGGGCGCCAGCGTGAGGGTCTCGCTCTTGTCCAATCCTGAAGTGTCCCACATGTCGAGGGTTCGTGAAATCAGTCCGATGGCCGACGCCACGACGCGCACTTATCGGATCCTGGTTGACCTGACCGGCGCCACCGATGCCATGATTTTGGGTGCAGCGGTGACTGGCAGCCTCGAACTTGGTGCTGAAAAGGTCTTCCGCCTGCCTGCAAGCGCCATGACCAGCGCTGAGGGCTCGCCGGCGGTTTACGTCGTCAATCCTGAAAGCAAGGAACTCGAACGCAGGCTCGTCAGCCTCAGCCAGCAAACCGCATCCCAAGTCATCGTTGATGAGGGACTTACCGCCGGTGACCTCGTGGTCGTGGCCGGTGTGAGCAAGCTGCGCCCCGGCCAGACTGTTCGCCTAGAAGAAGGCGGGAAATGATGCAGTCTTCCGATACCCGCAAAAGCGGTTTTAATCTTTCCAGTTGGGCGCTCGAAAACCAGTCGATCGTTATTTTCCTGATGATCCTCACGGTTCTCGCTGGCACTTTCAGCTTCCTCAACCTGTCGCGTGGCGAGGACCCGCCGTTTACGATCAAGACCATGGTCGTCTCAGCAGGGTGGCCGGGTGCAACGGCCCAGGAAACTGTCGATCACCTAACCGACACGCTCGAGAAAAAGCTCGAGGAAACACCGCATCTGGACTTCATCCAGAGCTATTCACGCCCAGGCGAGGCGGTCGTTTTCGTCAATCTTCGCGATGATACGCCACCCAGTCTTGTGTCCGATATCTGGTACCAGGTGCGCAAGAAGATGGCCGATCTTGCCCCTAGTCTGCCGTCCGGCGTCATCGGTCCATTCATGGACGACGAATTCGCTGACACCTTCGGTATCATCTATGGGCTTCAGTCGGAAGGTTTCAGCGCGGGTGAACTGCGCAATATAGCCGATGACGTACGCACGCAGCTTATGGAAGTCGAGGGTATCGGCAAGATCATCGTGCTCGGCGCACAGCCCGAGCAGATTACAATTTCTTTCCAGACCCGCCGACTTGCGGCGCTCAACCTGAACATTGATCAGGTCATTGCCAGCCTGCAGGCCCAAAATGCGGTTGCGCCGGCTGGCACGATCCAAACCGATGCCGAAAAGATCGCCGTTAAGGTCGATGGCGCCTTCACGTCTGAAGAGAGCCTACGCCAGGTGACGCTGCGCGTCGACAACCGGTTCGTACCCCTTTCAGACATTGCCGAGATCACGCGGGCGCCCATCGACCCGCCTCAGCCAGCATACCGTGTCAATGGCAAGGAGGCACTCGGGCTCGCCATAGCAGTGTCCGAAGGTCAAGACGTGCTTGCCACAGGCGAGCGCATCGCGGAGGCCATGGCAAAAATCGAGCAGAACCTGCCTCATGGCATCGATGTGGTGAAGGTCGCTAACCAATCCAGCGTGGTGGAGTCCGCCATTGCCAAATTCGTCACCGTGCTGCTGGAGGCGGTGGGCATTGTGCTTGCCGTCTCGTTCCTCTCGCTTGGCACAAGGGCCGGGCTCGTGGTCACGGTGTCCATCCCACTCGTTCTGGCCATGACTTTTGTCTGCATGGAGTTCGTCGGGATCGGATTGCAACGCATCTCGCTGGGGGCCCTTATCATCGCCCTAGGACTCCTGGTCGACGATGCCATGATCACGGTGGAAGCCATGGTTTCCCGACTTGAACATGGATGGGACAAGCGCAGCGCTGCTACCTATGCCTACGAGACAACGGCATTTCCGATGCTGACGGGTACGCTGGTCATGATCGCTGGTTTCGTGCCGGTTGGCTTTGCAGCCTCGAGTGCGGGTGAATACTGCTACTCCCTCTTTATGGTCGTGCTGATTGCTCTGAGCACATCTTGGATCGTTGCAGTCGTGTTTGCCCCGCTTCTGGGCGTCTGGATACTGCCCAGCAAGGTCAAACCGCACAAGGAGGGTGGCGGATTCGTTCTACAAAGCTACGGACGCCTACTCGACTGGTCTCTCCGTCATCGCTTGGCATCGATCTGCTTTGCCGTTCTCGCCTTCATTGCGTCGCTGGTTGGCTTCACGCAAGTTGAAGAACAATTCTTCCCAACGGCTGATCGTCCCGAGCTTATGGTGAGCCTTACCTTGCCACAGAACGCATCGTTTGCGGCAAGCGATGCCCAAGCGCGCAAGCTCGAGGCAATACTGCTTCAAGACCCAGATGTTGAGCGCTTCTCCGCGTACATCGGATCTGGCGCCATCCGTTTCTATCTGCCAATGGATGTGCTTTTGACCAATGACAATGTCACTGAGTTCGTCGTCGTTGCCAAAGGCCTTCACGAAAGGGACGCATTACAGGAACGGTTGAGCAAGATTCTCGAAACCGAGTTTCCCGACGTTATTGCCCGTGCCTCCCCGCTCGAACTTGGTCCCCCGGTTGGATGGCCGCTCAAGTTCCGAGTGACAGGTCCTGACAATGATAAGGTGCGAGATCTTTCGATGGAGTTCGCGAACCTTTTAAGCACCAACAACTTGACACGCGAGATCAATCTGACAGCAGGAGAGCCGCAACGCAGCGTCAACATAGCCATCGACCAAGTTCGAGCACGAGCGCTTGGAATTTCGTCTCAGGACATCGCAGCCCTAACGGCCACGATTTATGCCGGCGCCCCGCTGACAGCGCTGCGTGAAGACGACAGACTGGTGGATGTCGTCGTGCGAGGAGATATCGCTGATCGGAGCGCGCCGACGACGATCGACAATCTTCAAATTTCGGCGGCGAACGGTAGAACAGTGCCTCTACGGTCTATCGCATCGATCGAGCATGGGATCGACGATCCCGTTATTTGGCGCCGCGATCGTCAGGCAATGGTAACCGTACAGGCCGACGTGGCACCCGGCGCCAAGCCCGCCAGTGTGGTTGGCCAACTTCAAGCTTCGATCGATGCATTCCGGGCCGAATTGCCTGTCGGCTACGACGTTGCCATCGGGGGCACCGTAGAGGAGTCGGCCAAAGGCAGTGAATCGGTCATCGCGGTTATGCCGCTGATGCTCTTGATCATGATGACACTGCTTATGATCCAGCTGCGCAGTTTCATGCGAATGGCTCTCGCCATTTTCATGGCTCCATTTGGACTGGTAGGCGTTGTCGCTGCCATGCTGATCGCAGGTGCGCCCATGGGCTTTGTGGCACAGCTCGGCATCATAGCCCTGGCTGGTATGGTCATCCGGAATGCCGTGATCCTGATCGAGGAAGTCGATGTCAATATCGCACTCGGCATGCAGCCTGACGAAGCGATCAGAGAAGCCTCGCTGCATCGCGCGCGTCCTATCTTCTTGACCGCCTGTGCGGCCGTGCTGGGAATGATCCCTATCGCCACCTCGGTCTTTTGGGGACCGATGGCCTTCGCGATCATTGGCGGGCTTACCGTAGCTACCTTCTTCACACTCACCTTGCTGCCGGCGACATTCTCATTGTTGCTCAAATACGAGGCGAGAACCAAGCAAGGCACGGACCACCCGGCCGCAGAGACCGCCAGCCTTTAGAATCACGACAGCGGGGTGAGGTATCGCCTCACCCCGCCTGCGCGGAACCAATACCCGCCAGAACACCTTATTGAGCGCACTTCCCTCGATTGAGCAGCTGTGTCTTTCTTGCATCTATGATGCCGAAGCCAGCGGCTATAACATCCTGAAATGGTTCGCCCGCGGACGCGGGGCCGTCTAAGCTGAGGCGAGTCCCGCCTCGATCTATCCCGCCCTTGCGAGACTGTCAGAACGTGGCTTCGCGCTTGTGCGGAGCGTTGAGCAGACCAAGAAGCCGAACCGAAAGATATATTCCATTGTCCGGCATCAGCACCGGTGGCACAGAATTGGGTTTGCACGTTCAGGAGAGTTCTGGTCTCGTCTGAAGGACGAAAGACGCCAGGATGACGACGAAAGCCACAAAGACGAAGAAACCCGCCGAGCAGGTGGTCAAGGATATCCGCAGGACGACCAGGCGGCACTTTTCCGA
>CAJYKO010000417.1 GCA_913775215.1 uncultured Devosia sp.
ATGAAAGCCCGCCAGGGAGAATTGCCATGCCCCGGCTTTTTACCGGCCTCGAGATCCCGCCCGATGTCGGCTTTACCCTGTCGCTGAAGCGCGGTGGCCTCACTGGCGCGCGCTGGATCGATCCGGACAATTATCACATTACCCTGCGCTTTATCGGCGACGTCGATAACAAGACCGCCGACGATGCCGCCGACAATCTCGACTATTTGAGTGAAAGCCTGCGCTTTCCTATCCGCCTCACCCATCTTGGGACCTTTGGCGGCGATAAGCCCCGTGCCCTCTATGCCGGGGTCGAGCCGAGCGAAGCGCTGAGCCGGCTCCAGGCCGCCCAGGAGCGCATGATCCAGCGGGCCGGCCTGCCGCCCGAGGGTCGAAAGTTCGTGCCCCATGTCACTCTTGCCCGGTTGCGCGGCACCAGCGCCGAAGAGGTCGCCCGCTATATTGCCGAGGCCGGCCGGTTCGAACCCCTCACATTTTCCGTGCCGCGTTTCGTCCTGGTCTCGAGCCGGGATTCAGTGGGCGGCGGGCCCTATGTGGTCGAGCAAACCTATCCCCTCGCAGCATAAAAGCTCCGGGCTCACGCAAGCGTTAGTCCTCTTTTAACCCTCTGCGTACAAAGCGGGGGCGCATGCCCCATCCATGCCAAATTGCCGCCGCGTTTACCGAGCATTTGAGGCAAAAGCCGCACAAAAGCGCCCCGCTTGACGGCTTGGTAACCATGTTTGCGGCATGCTGGGCGGACGCATCGCACGCGAAGTGGCAGCGAAAAGAGGAAGAATTGGCAATGAAGACAAAGACCGGTGGCCTCGTATTTGGGCTTGCGGTAGGTGCATTCGTGACATTTGCAGCCGCCGCCCAGGCGCAGCAGGCCACGGAACTTGGCACGTTCAACTCCTGGACCGCCTGGCAGGCGACCGATGCGAGCGGCCAGATCTGCTATGTTTCGGCAACGCCGCAGAAGTCCGAACCCGCGGGCGCCAATCGCGACCCGATCCACTTCATGATCATTCATCGCAAGGGTCTTGGCACCAAGAACGAAGTGCAGACGCTGATCGGCTATCCGTTCAATGCCACCAGCGCCAATGCCAGCGTTGCGGTCGATTCCAAATCCTATCCCATGGTCACCGAAGGTTCCGCCGCCTGGCTCGCCTCGACCGGCGACGAAGCGGGCTTTGTTTCCGCCTTCAAGGCCGGCAGCACCATGACGGTGCGCGGCACGAGCCAACGTGGAACCAATACGGTCGATACCTATTCGCTTTCAGGCGCTACCGCGGCGGTCAACGCCATCGACGCAGCCTGCAAGTAATTGGGGCTTTGCCCCAGCCAACCGTTAGACCATAAAGGGGCGCCGGGCCTTGCCCGCTGCCCCACAATACTGTGAGCTTGTCGCCATGACCCTCAAGACACGATCCGTCCTCGCAATCGCCCTCGTTCTGGCTGCTGCCGCGCCCGCCATGGCTCAGTCGGCACGGGTGCTCGGCGACTTTCGGGATTGGTCGAGCTATGCGGCCGACGATGGTTCGGGCACGCTCTGCTTTGCCATGAGCAAGCCCAAGACCACCGAGCCGGCATCTGGTGGCGAAGCCTATCTCTATATCACCAATCGTCCCGGCGAAGACGTCGTCAGCGAATTCAACGTCGTTGCCGGCTACACCTTCCAGACCGGATCGGTCGCGACGGTCAGCGTCGGCGGCCAGAGTTTTCCGCTCTTTACTCAGGGCGATGCCGCCTGGCTCGACGATGCCGGCCAGTCTGCCGCGCTTGCCGCCGCGATCCGCGCTGGCTCGACCATGACGGTCGAAGGCACCAATGCTGCCGGCGCCCGCGTCGTCCAGAACTATTCGCTGTCCGGCGCCACGGCGGCCCAGCAGGCGATCGGCGCCGAGTGCTGATCTAGCCTCAAGACAACCTGCATCCCTTGCACATCCGCCTCCCGCGGGTGTGACTTTGTGTTTTGCGTCCCCATATGCTATTGGCCGCGGACTTCCCGCATCCCCAAGCTTTTCGAGCCGCCATGAGCATTGCGCTGAACCTTGACCATTCGACTGCCATCCGCCCTCAGGCGGCGGCGCGGCCGTCGCTGATCGGCCTTCCCAAGGCGCAGCTTGCCGAAACGCTGATCACCCATGACGTGGTCGGGGAAAAGGAAGGACGCATGCGGGCCAGCCAGCTCTGGAACTGGCTCTACGTCAACGGCGTCACCGATTTCGACCGCATGACCAATGTGGCCAAGCCCGTGCGCCAGAAACTTGCCGACACGTTCATTCTCGACCGCCCGGAAATTGTCTCCGAGCAGGTCTCGGTGGACGGCACGCGCAAATGGCTGTTCCGCTTCCGCGATCCGCAGAACCCGAACTTTCCGGCTGTCGAAGTCGAGACCGTCTATATCCCCGAATCTGATCGCGGCACACTTTGTGTCTCTTCCCAGGTGGGCTGCACACTCACCTGCTCCTTCTGCCACACCGGCACGCAGAAGCTCGTCCGCAATCTGACCGCCGGCGAAATTCTCGGCCAGATCCTCATGGCCCGCGAACGCCTCGGCGATTTCCCCGGCGGTTCGCGCCCCGATGACGGCGGTCTCGTGCCGGGCGGCGAATCTCGCGCCATCACCAATATCGTGATGATGGGCATGGGCGAGCCGCTCTATAATTTCGACAACGTCAAGCAGGCGCTGCTGATCGCATCGGCCGGCGATGGCATGTCGATTTCCAAGCGCCGCATTACGCTCTCGACCTCGGGCGTCGTGCCCTATATCGAGCGCACCGGCAGCGAGATCGACGTGATGCTGGCCATCTCGCTCCACGCCGTCCGCGACGATCTGCGCGACGTCCTGGTGCCGATCAACAAAAAGTGGCCGCTCAAGGAGCTTCTCGAGGCCTGCCGCAATTATCCCGGCCTCTCGAACGCCCGCCGCATCACCTTTGAATATGTGATGCTCGACGGCATCAACGATAGCGACGCTGAAGCCAAGGAACTGGTGCGGCTGCTCGCGGGCATTCCTGCCAAGATCAACCTCATTCCCTTCAATCCCTGGCCGGGCTCGAACTATGGCACCTCGCCCTCGAGCCGCATCGAGCGCTTTGCCGATATCGTCAATCGCGCCGGCTATGCTTCGCCCGTCCGCACCCCGCGCGGCCGCGACATCTTTGCCGCCTGCGGCCAGTTGAAGAGCGAGAGCGAACGGCTTTCCAAGAAAGACCGCGACGCCCTCGCCGGAGTCTGATGAAACCCTCGGCCCGGCTGGTCGAGGCGGCCATTGCCGCGGTCGAAGCCCTGGCTGCCGCGCGGCGGCCGGCGATTTGCCCGCTCTGCGACCGGCCCATTCCGCCCGAAGCCAAGTCGAGCCGGCATCACCTGACGCCGCGCCTCAAGGGCGGCACCCATATGGGGACGGTGCGCCTCCATCAGATTTGCCACAGCGCCATCCATGCCCGGTTTTCCGAGACGGAATTGGCCAAGCGCCTCGCCGATATCGAAAGCCTCAAGTCGGACCCCGAGATTGCGGCATTCATCGCCTGGGTCCGCACCAAGCCACCGACCTTTCACGCCCCGACCCGCATGACGCGGGACCGGCGTGAGAAAGCTAGAAGTCGCTCGTCAAACCATTGATTTCCCAGTCGACATAGCGGCTTGGCTCCAACCAGCCCCGGCCGCCCTTTTCCTTGGGCGCCATGGCGGTTGCGGCATCGATCTCCGCGCGTCGCGCTTTGGCTTCTTCGAGCGCGCGTTGCGCTTCCGGCGTCAGCACCTTCGGGGCCTCGGGGATCGGGTTCTCAGTGTCGGCTTCTTCAGTCATTTTGGGTCCACATTACAAAGTGGTCATGCGCTTGCGTGGAACGCTTGGACACACAACATAATTGCTTGAAGATACCAACCCAAGGGGTTTCGATGTTCAACGCCTTCCGCACTTTTGTTCTCGTCGCGGCCATGACCGCCTTGTTCATGGTGGTGGGCTATTTCATCGGCGGCACGTCCGGCATGATGATCGCCTTTGCCTTCGCAGCGGCGACCAATATCTTTGCCTATTGGAATTCCGATAAGCTGGTCCTCCGCATGCAGAACGCAGTGCCCGTGGCGCAAAGCCAGGCGCCCGAGCTCTATGACATGGTCGATACGCTTTCCAAGCGCGCTGGTATCCCGACACCTGCGGTCTATGTGATCCAGTCCGAACAGCCCAATGCCTTTGCAACCGGCCGCGACCCCAACAACGCAGCGGTTGCCGTTTCGGCGGGTCTTCTGCGCCAGCTCGACACGCGCGAAGTCGCCGGTGTTGTCGCGCACGAACTCGCTCACATCCGCTCGCGCGATACGCTGACCATGACCATCACGGCGACCCTTGCCGGTGCCATTTCGGCGCTCGCCCAGTTTGGCCTTTTCTTCGGCGGTGGCAATAATCGCGAAAATCCGCTCGGCGGCATCGGCTCGCTGCTGATGGTGTTTCTCGCTCCGCTCGCCGCTATGATGGTGCAGATGGCCGTCAGCCGCACGCGCGAATATGAAGCCGACCGCGATGGCGCCGAAATTTCCGGCGATCCGCTGGCGCTCGCTTCCGCGCTCAACAAGATTGCGGTGCTCGCCGGGCGCCAGGTCAATGTCGCGGCCGAACGCAACCCGGCCATGGCGCATATGTATATCATCAACCCGCTGTCGGGCGCCCGGATGGACAATCTCTTTTCCACCCACCCCGATACCGGCAACCGCATCGCCGCACTGCAAAAGCTTGCAGGCGAGATGCGCGTGGACGATAAGGGCCGTGGACCCGCGCCCCGTCCGCAGACCGTTTCGGCCGGTCGCGATATCGGCGGTGGCTGGCGGGTGCCGAGTGCCGGTCGCGGCGAAGACGATAGCGGCGTGCGCGGTCCCTGGGGATGAGACGCACCGGAAGGTGATGATTGAATAAGAAGTCCGATCCGGCCGGTCTTGGCCTCCGTCTCATTGCCGCCCAGAGGCTCCGCGCCGTTCTGGGCGGCGAACATTTTGCGCCTCTCAATGCGGGCGAACTCGCCGATGGTCGCGATCGTGCCCTCGCCAATCGCCTGATGACCACAGCCCTCCGCCGCCATGGCCAGATCGACCTGATGATCGGCGAATTGCTGGACAAAGGCATGCCGGCCAAGTCGGGCACATTTGAAGCCGTTCTCCGCCTTTCGCTCGCCCAACTCGTCTTCCTCCCCGATATCGGCGCGCACAGCGCGCTCTTTCTTGCCGTCGAAGCCGTAAAGCGCGATGGCAAGGCGCGCCATCTTGCCGGCCTGATGAATGCCGTGCTGCGCCGCGCCCAGTCCAATTCCGCCCGCTATGGCCTTCTCGAAGACGACCTCCTTCTGCCCCAAAGCCTGCAGGACAAATGGACCGCAGCCTATGGCGCTGAAGCCGTCGCCGCCTTCCCTGAGGCGCTTCTCGAAGGTGCTCCGCTCGACCTGACGCTCAAATCCGACGATGCCGAACTCATCGTCGCCCTCGGCGCCGAGCGCGTCCTTGCCGATACCGTCCGCATCGAAAGCCGCGATCGTCCCGTCGATGCACTCCCCGGCTATGACGAGGGCCAATGGTGGGTGCAGGATGCTGCCTCCGCGCTGCCGGCACGCCTTCTTGCCGCCAAACCCGGCGGCCGCGTTCTCGACCTCTGCGCTGCCCCCGGCGGCAAGACCGCTCAATTGCTCAAGGCCGGCTACGACGTCACCGCGCTCGATAGCGACGGCGGCCGGCTCGAACGGCTCAAGGCCAATATGACCCGCCTTGGCTATGCGCCCGCGGTGCTTGAAGCCGACGCGACTCAGTTTGCGCCGGAAACGCTCTTCGATGGCATCCTGCTCGACGCACCCTGTTCGGCCACCGGCACCTTCCGCCGCCATCCCGAAGTGCTTTGGCATCGCAGCGCCAATGACATTGCCGGCCGCGTAAAATTGCAGCAGGCGATTTTTGCCAAGGCCCGCAAGTGGCTCAACCCCGGCGGCAGTCTTGTTTATTGCGTCTGCTCGCTCGAGCCCGAAGAAAGCGAAGAGATCGCGGCTTGGGCGCAGAAATCCTTTGCCGAGCTTGAACTCACCCCTATTTCCCCCGCCGATCTGACCGGTCTCGAAACGGCCGTGACACCCGAAGGCTATGTCCGCACTTTGCCCTCGATGGCACCTGCAGGCGTTGCCGGTGGCATGGATGGGTTCTTCATTGCCCGGTTCCAGCGCAAGAACTGAGCACCCTCAGCGAGTTTTCCCGTTGGAAATTCTTCCTTGGCTGGGCAAATCAGCGTTATGGCTCTAGATCATTGAGCCTGCGGCGCGGCGCCGCATCCTTGGAGTAAAGTGCGTTGGGTCCTGAGGGCACAAGACCGGTTGGTTGCCCTAAGCGGTTGAGCGGGGACATCTGGTGAGCGGCGGCGCGTTTTCCGGCCCTCGCTGCTTTGGCCTGCGCCTTGCCGATTCGCTCGTGACCATGCCCGTCACCCGCTGGACCTGGCAGGCTCTCGCCGAGCAGCGCTACAAGGGCGAACTCCCCGATTTCCGGCCCAGTGACGGCGATGCTGTGCGCGAAATGATGTCGGGCCGCTATCTGCTCGCCTCAAAACTCATCGAGACCGGCGGCACCTCGCCCTTTTCCGTCGATGTCGATTTCCCTGATTGGTGGAACAATCTCCAGAGCTTTTCCTGGCTTCGGCATTTTCGCGATGTCCGCGATCCTGGCGAAAAGCTCTTTGCCCGCACGCTCGTGCTCGATTGGATAGGACGCGAAGGAAAGTTCGATCCGGAAAGCTGGTCGCTGCAATTGACCGGTCAGCGCGTCCTCAATTGGCTCCGCCATCTGCCGCTCTTGCTCGATGGCGCGACGGCTGATCAGGGCAAGACCATCCAGCGCAATCTCGGCATCCAGGTGCAGAGCCTCAAAGTCCGCGGGCGTCTCGCGACGGACCCCGTGGAACGCCTCTTTGCCGCCATGGGCGCGCTTGGGGCCGAACTTTGCGAGCCCGAAGATACCGCCAATGTCGAGATGCGCTTGAAACTGCTCGACGCGGTCCTTGCCGAGCAGCTTGATGAGGAAGGCCTCCACAGGAGCCGCAATCCGCGCATCCAGTTCAATCTTCTCACCGAGCTCGCCAGCCTCCGCCAGGCTTCCAGCCGCCATGGCAGCCCGACTTTTGCCGCGCTCTCCAATCGCATCGACCGTATGCATGAAGCGCTTGATGCCGTGACCCTCTCGAGCGGCGAACCCGTCTATTTCAACGGCTGCGGCCAGGTGCCTCACGATATTCTCGTCGCCGTGCAAGCGACCGGCCCAAAACCGAGCCGCCGCTCCCGCATTCTTGGCGGCTACGGCATCCTGCGCAGCGGCCGCGCCGTCGCCATCGCCGATTCCGGCATGCGTCCACCAAAAGGTTTTGACGCCGAAGTCCATGCCGGAGCGCTCGCCTTTGAATTCTCCTATGGCAGCGAACTGATCCTGGGCTCCTGCGGCCCCGCGCCCACGGACATGCCGGAAACGCGCGACCTGTTCCGCCAGGCCATCGCCCATTCCTCGCCCACCATCAATGACGAAGATTCCTGGGTGCCCTCCAGGCGCAACCGCGGCGCCCCTCCAGTGCCTGATCTCGAACTCGTGCCCTCCGAGCATATGCTGATCCTTCCCAGCATCGGCTATGCCGACCGGTTCGGCGCCGAAATCGAGCGCCGCCTGACGCTTTTGGGGGAGGGGACAACCCTGGTCGGTCAGGATCGCGTCATCGCCACCGGCACCCCACAAGGGCACCTCTCGATCCGCTTCCATCTTGCCCCCGGCATATCCGTGCATGCCCCGGTCGGCGAAGGCATGCGCCGGCTGACCCTCCCTAATGGCGAAGTCTGGAGCTTTCTCTGGGAAGGCGCCACCCTCCGCCAGGACGACAGCGTTCGCCAATCGTCCTATCTCGGCTTTCACCGCACCATTCAGCTCGTGCTTGAAGCCGATCTCGCCCCTGATGTCGAAGTGGGCTGGATCCTCACCCGCGAACACGGTTGAGCTTGGACTCTTGGCCCCGTTCATGCTAGCGGAGCCGCGAAATCTCCATCACAACGGGCAAGAACTCATGGGCAAGACGGTCACGGTCGGGCGGGCACTGCTTTCGGTATTCGATAAATCGGGCATGACGGATTTCGCCCGCGGGCTTTCCGAAGCCGGCGTCGAACTGGTCTCGACCGGCGGCACCCATAAGCTCATCAGCGACACCGGCCTCCCGGTCCGCGAAATTTCTGACCTCACCGGCTTTCCAGAAATGATGGACGGCCGCGTCAAGACGCTTCACCCCAAGGTGCATGGTGGCCTGCTCTCGGTGCGTGACAATCCCGAGCACAAGGCCTCGATGGACGAACACGAGATCGGCCCCATCGACCTCGTCGCCGTGAATCTTTATCCGTTTGAAAAAACGGTCGCGTCCGGCGCTTCTTACGACGAGATCATCGAAAATATCGA
>CAJYKO010000418.1 GCA_913775215.1 uncultured Devosia sp.
GGCAAATCCTACCTGGCTCGATGCCGGCCCCGGCAGAAACTGGCAGAGCGCGACCAGATCGGCATAGGCCCTGTCGTCGAACCAGCGGCGCCGGATGACGAATTCATCGCGGAAATAGCCCAGATGAGCGATCGGCCCACCAAAACTTATCAGCCCGAGTTTGAGAAAGACCAGAAAGACCTCAGCGACATTCTCGGTCCGTCCAGCACTCAAAACTCTGCTCCAGCTACTTCTGGTCGATCACTTCAAGGTCCGGCACCATCGTCTGGAAGCGTGACGGTATGGTGACACTGCCGCGTGCATGCTGGCCCGTCGGGTCACCGCAGAAATCATGCCGTGTCGCCCGTGCGGCCCAATAGCTCAATTGTTCGAGCGAAGCGTCGACCGTGATCGATTGCTCATGCGGGGTTTCGACGAGAAGATTGTCGAGCGCATAAGAATAGCTCTCGTAGCGGTAGTTCACCGCCCGCACGAACCACTCGATATGGAAATCGTTCTCATACTTCCGCGCCGCCACGTCCTCGGCCGCGCCCGGTTCGAGATCGGTCAGGTTCGCCAAGGCTACCGCCCGGTTGCGGTCGACTTCGATCACCGCGCAAATGCTCGCAAAAGTCGTCGGCAGCGTGTCGAGATCGGCCAGCACATGCCGGTTCAGCGTCGCATAGCGCACACGCGAGGATTGATAATAAGTCCGCTTCAGCCAGGAATAATAGCGATCGGTCGTGAAGGTGAAATCCTTGGGCCGCGCAATGCGCGTGCGCTGCATTTCCGCCTGTGTGTCGAACATCCAGTCGTTCGCCTGTGCGGCAACGAGAAAGCGCCAGGTGCGATCATGCATCTCGCGTTCCTGGTCGGTCTGGTTGAAGTTGGACACAGGTTCGCGCTGGCGGGCCATGAAGGTTCCGACCGCCGGCAAAACAGTGTCGTGCAGCACGCTCGGTTGCGCGCGGCCAAAATCACCGACGGGGCGCGACGCGCAGGCAACCACGAGCCCGGCGAGCAGCGCCGTTCCGGCAAGGCGCAAAACTGTCGACACGCGATCAGCCGCGCTTGCGGCGGCGACGCGACGGGTCGAGCCGGTCATTGGGTGGCGGCGTAGGCCCGCGTTCATAACGTACCCCGGTGAAGATCAAAATCTGTGCGTCTCCGGGCTGTCGTATTCCCGACCGTGCGGGTCGATCCCGCATTTGAAATTTCAGCAGCTTTCCCAAGCTGACCTCCAATGTGCGCCGCTCCCCCGTCCCTAGTGGAGGCAGCGAGTTCCGAAGTGATTCTATCGGCGCAATGACGCCCCTTGCGCTTGGCCCTATTAAGAGATCGTCAAGGTTAACGGACTGCTAACGAATTAGAGGCAAATTGGGCATCAGAACGCGCCGGGGGCGCATTAACGGTCGATGGTTCTGCCAAACATGCTCGGTTTTCAGCCTTACGAAACTTTTCAGCTTCTCATCGAAACCGGCGGCGTCGACCGCACCAATACGCTTCTGATCGCCGCCTGCGACGCCTATGCCCGCCGCGGCCGTCCGACCCCTCCCGAAATGGAACAGTTCGAAACCCTCGCCACCCGCCTCTTTCAGGCCGCGAGCCCCCAGGCCCGCGCGAAAGCCGCAGCCATCCTGGGCCGGAGCGAACTTTTGTCCGAACCGCTCGAGCAATTGGTCGTCGACAATATCGGTGAGGACCTCAACTCTTTCCTCACCCAGGCACCCGAGCTGTCCGATCGCACCATGCTCGATGTCATAGCCCGTTATGATGTCGGCGCCGCCGCGATCATCGGCGCCCGCAAGAACCTCTCCAATGTGGTTCTCGCAAAACTCTTCCAGATGAACTCGCGCAAAGTCTATCGCGCGCTCTCGCAAAATCTCGACATAACCCCGCGCGGCGCCTATCTCAGCGCGCTCGCCCGCTCGGCGCAGATGGACCATCTCGTCGCCGAAGCTCTTGGAAACCGTAAGGATTTCGACGCCGCGCTCCTCGCGCCGGCCTTCTTCGATCTCTCCGATATCCACCGCATCAAGGTCATCCAGGCCTTCGCCAATCGCGAAACCCCGGCCGCCCCGATCCAGCGCACGATCGAACAGCTTTCCGTCGCAACGCCGGAATTGACCAAAGCGCTGATGAAGCTCTTTTCGGAAAACCGCCGTCCCGAAGTCACCAAGCTCCTCTCGCAAATCACCGGCCTCGATGAAGTCCGCTGCGGCCAGATCGCCCACGACGTCACCGGCGCCTCGACCTTCGTCGTCCTTCGCGGCTTCGGCGTCTCGGCCTATGATGGGCTGAAAGTTCTGATCCACGCGACAAGCCACGACGACGAACGTTCCCGCGCGCTTGCCGATTTCGCCTCGCTCTTTGCGACCGTATCGCCTGAATCCATGGCCTATCTGATGAGCGCCTGGCGCGGCGAGGTGAACCTCCTCGACCTCTCCAAGCCCCAGTACCGCCCGGTCAACATGCCCAGCCGCCGCACTCCGGCCGCCGCTGCATCTGCCGCGCCTGCAGCAAGCTCGAACAACCCGGTGGTCGAACAGGCCATGGTTGCCCTCTCCCGCCTTGGCGCCCGTCGCGCTGGTTAAGAAGCACAACGTCATCCCCGCGAAAGCGGGGATCTCGTTTAGTTGTCAACTATTTACGGCGCCTGGTCCTTGACCACATCGATCCCCAGATCATCGCCCCTGAGATCAACGCTCAGCACCCAGAGATCGGGATCGAAATCGCTTTCCCGCGCAATGCGTTGCCGCACCATGTCCGGCTCGACGCGATTGAACCGGCGCTGAAACACCAGCCCCGCGGTGTCGCCTCGGCTGACCACCGGCGCAGGGGTGTAAAGCGATCGCGTTCCATCGAGGTGATCCACTTCGATGAATACCTGCCCGGCAATGGGGTCGCCGCGTTTGGCGACGACGCACATGTTTCCGATATCGTTGTGGCGCCGCACAAAGGCCATGCACCAGATATCGCTGCGAATGGGGCCGGCCACTAGATCGTGGCGCCTGCCTTGCGCAACAGGTCGATCAGGTCCGGCTGCACCTGGCCGGTGATCTTGTAGCGGTGGAAATTTTCAAATTCGCGAATTGCCCGCGCCGTTTCCGGTCCCGGATTGCCGTCGATCTGGCCGCGGAAGAAGCCGAGGCTGGCCAATCCGCGCTGAATATCGGCCACGAGATCGCCGTCCGTTGCCGGCCGTGCGGCACGCGACGGCTGGGTTGGGGTAACAGCAACCGGCTGCGTCACCGGCTGGATCTGCGCAACTGGCTGCGCCGAAGCGGCCTGCACGGCCACCGGCGCCGGCATGGGCTGGCTCGGCACGCTCGCCGTCGGTACGGGCGGATTGCTCACCGGCGTCGAGGTTCCGCGTCCGCCTTCGACAGCGGCGACAATCGAATCAATGGTGCTGGCCGTTGCCGTGCCCACTGTGTCCACTGCCGTTTCGACTGGCGACAGCGGCGGCAGGCGCCCGACCAACTGATCCTGCTGCCGCGCGGCTTGCGGCTGTGGCGCCGGTGTCGCCGCAACTTGGGCAACTGGCGCCGGTTGCGGGGCAGCGATCGGCGCTGCAGCCTGAACCTGCGGCTGAACCACCGGAGCCGGCGCGACCGCTGCCTGAGGCTGCGCCGCCACGGCAGCACGACCCGATGCGTCGGAATTGAGGATCGATTGCACGATGCCGGAGGACAACGCCCCCTGTGGCTCGAAACCATTGCGCTCTTCGAAAGCACGAATGGCCCGGGCGGTCATGGGCCCATAATAGCCATCGACCTTGCCTTCAAACAGCTTGAGCTCGGCGAGCTTTTTCTGCACGGCAAAAACTTCGGAATTGCCCACAGGCTGATCCGGAATCACCTGCGGTGCCGGGGCAGTAGCAACCCCGCCCGTCGTCTGCGGCGTGGGCGCGGCCATGGGCGCAACGGCAGCCGCGTCCTCCTCAGCCTGCTCGCGCATCGTGGCCGGAGCCGGCATCGGCGCTTGAACCGGGCTCACCTTGACGGCGCGCGGCACATCGAGCGAATTCGCGAAGAAAGGCGAGGGATGCACGCCGGTCTGGAAATAGAGCGCATTGCTGCTGGCAAGCGCGCTCAGTGTGACGAGGGCAAAAATGCCGGTCGAAGCCAGGGGCGCCCGCATATAGCGCTCAAAGGACCAGCGCGCGCCACGACCCAGTTGAGCCATGAGCACGCTACCGGCCATCAGCAAGGGCTGGGACAGGGTAGAAGCCGTCATTGCGCTTTTCTTTTTTCGTTTTGCCATGAAGTGTTTGGCGCCGTCATTTGCTCGCGATGAAGGGGTATAACCGCGACAGTGTCTTCGATCTTCGTTGCCGGACCGTTTATCGGCAGCAGCACCGTCATGGTTGTCCCCGCTCCAATTTCGGACATGGCGCGCAGTGTACCGCCATGCAGTTCGGCCAGGCCCTTGACGATGGAAAGTCCGAGCCCCGTGCCTTCATATTGTCGGTTAAGCCCGTCCTGCGCCTGGAAGAACGGTTCGCCGATCCGCTCGAGCGCCATCGGCGCCATGCCGATGCCCTGGTCGCGCACGGCAAAACTGATCGCCGTGCCCTGGCGCTTGACCACCAGTGTCACCGTGCCGTTTTCGTGGCTGAATTTGATGGCGTTGGACAGGAGGTTGATCAGGATCTGCCGGCACGCTCGCTCGTCGGCAAGAATGCCCGGCAGATTGGCTTCGACCTCGGCATAAAGCGTGACATTGCGCCCTTTGGCCATGGAATCGACCATGGCGAAGCAGGGGCGCACGATATCGTTGGCATCGAATCGCGCCGTGCTGATCTCGAACTTGCCCGCTTCGATCCGCGACATGTCGAGCAGCATGCCGACCACATCGAGCAGATGCCTGCCGCTCTGGTGGATAAGCCCGGCATATTCGCGGTGCGTGGGCGACAATTCTCCACCGATGCCGGTGGTCATCATCTCGGAAAAGCCAACGACCGCGCTCAGCGGCGTGCGCAATTCATGGCCGATCGTCGCAAGGAAGCGCGACTTGGCATCGGACGCGTCTTCGGCGGCCCGCGTTGCGTTCATCATCGCCGCTTCTGCATCCTTGCGCTCGGTGACGTCGCGGAGGAGCGCGGTGACTTCATAGCGGTCGCTTGTCGCATCGCTGCTGATCGGGGCGAATCGCACCTCGACCCAGATGAACTGCGGCGCGGCCGTGCCGGACCGGGGATCATCGCGCCGCATCCGGACTTCAATGGTGCGGTTCTTGCCGCCTTGATTGGCGTCGGCATAGGCGGTCAGATAGGCAGGGCGATCCATGACATGCAGGCGCTCGCCGAGCGTTGCGGCGGTGATCTGATAGCGCGGGCAGCCGAACAGCGTTTCGGCGGATTTCGATGTCGTCAGAACGTCGCCATCGAGCGAGAAGCAGATGACCGTATCCTGGATGTTTTCGACCAGATGCCGATAGGCATTCACCTGAGCCTTGTCGTGCACGACATAGCCGGCATTGATATGGTGGGTGGTGTGCGCCACCAGCAGCAGCGAAGCGGCAAACATCGCGCCTCCTGCAATGGTTGCCTGATGGGCGAGCGAAGCATCCTGCGGAAAACCGTAGAACGACAGCGTCCAGCCGACGAAAATCGAAGCCGCCACGGCAATCCAGCTCAGCATTCGCGCCCGCCGACCCAGCAGCAAAGCTGTCAGTACCGGTCCCAACACGGTCACGGCGAGCCCGAGATCGGCAAAGCGCGAATCAATCAGGGTCAGGAATATCCCGCCACCCATGATCGTGCCGGCCTGGATGAAGGCGGCCTCGTCGTGCCGGGCGCGATGGAAAAAGGCGAGCGACAGCATGCCGCCGGTGAGGAAAAGGCAAGCCAGCGCGAAGCCGAGCGATGCCTTGGCCAGCAGCGCCCACATGGCAAAAGGCATGGCCAGTGCTGCGAAGGCAATCATCAGGCGGGCGTTATTGGCGATGGTCTTCCGGCGTAGCACATCAGGCCGGGCGCTGGAGGCGGCAAATCCTGCGCCACCTTTCTCGCCCTTGCCAAAAAAATCGAGGCTACGCATTACTTTACTCATACTAAGACGCCGCTCTTGCCGGCCCCTGGGGCCGTCGCCGCGATCGATGATCCCGGCCTGTCGTCTGATTATCCATCAGATCTTGTATGCCCTACCCTCGCGCCTCGGCCCCTAAAACTGGTTAAGGCGCGCGCCGCGTGAGAGGGGTTTTGACCGATAGCGTAAACAAGGTGTTGTTCGCCTCCGAAACTGCGACAACCATTTGTTTCAAATTTTAGGAAGTCAGCCAAACCAGCCTTAGGAAGCGCTCGTTAGGGTCGAGATAGAAGGGCGGCATGGTGTCGCTCGAAAAGTTTCGTCCATGTTTTTTCTATTGCGCTCCGCATTTTGGCTCACTGTCGCCTTCCTGGTCATCCGGCCAGGCGTCGACATGCGCGCATCTGCCGAGTCGGTGGCCAATGAGGCCATGACGCGCGGCAGCCAGTTCGTGGCCCAACAGATCCAGGCGATCGAATGCGATAGCCTGCAATGCTACGGGGGCAAGGCGATCATCGCCGCAACGCTCCCGCCTATCCCGCCCTCAGACACGCCCATGCATGTTGCGCCTGAGGCTAATCCGGTCCCATATCCCCGACCCCGTCCGGATCGCGCGGGCTAACAGCGTCGGCATACCGCCGCTGCACTGTTAATCCGATGGGCCTGCTGCCCGCCCGGCAGCTACGCTCCAATACCCATCGGCCCCTGCCGCAAGCACATACCACGTGCTTGCGGCCTTTTCTTTTGCATCCTAGATACATCGCATGACCCAGCCCCAAGCCTTTCAGGATATCGCCGACAACCTCTCGTTCCTCGACGATTGGGAAGATCGCTATCGCTACCTCATCGAACTCGGCCAGGCCCTGCCCAAGCTTGATGTGTCCGAACGGACCGATGCCAACAAGGTCAATGGCTGCATTTCCCAGGTCTGGCTGGTCGCCGAACCCAGCGCCGAGGCGTTGCACCTCAAGGGCGAAAGCGACGCGATGATCGTGCAGGGCCTTGTTGCGGTGCTGCTCGCGCTCTATTCGGATCGTCCGATGCAAGAAATCGCCGAGACCGACGCCATCGCACTCTTTGACGAATTGGGCCTGCGCGAACACCTGACCTCGCAACGCTCCAATGGTCTCGTCGCCATGGTCAATCGCATCCGCACCGAAGCCAGGGCGCGTCTTGCCTAATTCCTCTTGCGATTGAGCCGGCGCATCAGCGGCTGCTCGACATAGCGATAGAGCAAGAGCCCCATCCAGATGCCGGTGCTGATCGCCAGCACCGTCACCACCGGCACGATGCCTGGAAAATTCCGACCGATCAGCTTGAGCCCGATGCCCGCCATCAGCGCCACGGCAAAGATGTGGACGAGGTAGATCGAGTAAGACGCATTCCCAAGATGTTCGAGCCAGGGGAACCGCGGCAGCTGCGCCTCGTAGCGCACAGCCAGCAGCAGCAGGCCCGCCGAACAAGCCAATAGTCCGACAAAAGCGCTCGCATCCTCGACAACGCCGCGATTCCAGCCAAAGCCCTCATAGAGACCGAACAGCGCCATTATGCCGACGAGCACCATGATGGGCGCGGGAATGCGCGCGAGCGTGCCTTCGAGATGCCCAAGCCCGATCCAGCACCCCGCGACAAAGGCGAGCGGCAGAAAGCTCGTATAAAAATGCGGAATAGCTGCCTGTGGCGCGAGGAAAAAGCCGATCAAAGCCAGACCGATATAGGCCAGCGTC
>CAJYKO010000419.1 GCA_913775215.1 uncultured Devosia sp.
TGCCACTGAAATTACTCACCCCCAATTGTCTCCCCGGTGTAGGCCGGGGCCCATCTTGAGATATGGGGAGGGGTCTCCTCCCACCCGGGGTGATGGGCCGTGGGTGAGATACGATCAGGCCTAAACTTTATCCAAGCCCGATGGGCAGCGCCGAAACCACCGTGCCCGCAGCCTGCCCCGGATCATGCTCCGGTTGCAAGATCAGCGCATCCGCAGCCGCCAGCGACGATGTATGCCCGCTATCCGTCTCACTGATCGGCAGCAGTCCGGTCATGCCGTCACGCACAACGATCCGCGCTCGCATAAAATGCCGCCGCGCCGTATTGGGCGGCGTCGGGCCCAAGAGCGGCAGCCGCAGCGGCTCAATCTCCGCAAGTCCCAGCCAATGCCGCAGTGCCGGCTTCAAAAAAATCTCCGCTGTCACCATGGCCGAAACAGGATTGCCCGGCAGCCCGAACACCAGCGTCTTGCCGCGCGTCCCGAACATCAACGGCTTGCCTGGCCGCATATTGATGCGCCAAAAATCAAGCGTCACGCCATGGTCAACGAGTGCTGCCTGCACCAGATCATGCTCGCCAACGCTCGCACCACCTGTGGTCACGACCACATCCGGCTCACTGGCAAATATCCGGTCCAGCACTGCGTCGAGATTGTCGCGACTGTCCCGCGCGATCCCGAAATCCGTCGCCGCCTCGGCAAAAGGTGCCAGCGACGCAGAAAGTCCAATGCTGTTCGACGCAACGATCTGGTCCGGCCCCAGTGCCGTGCCGGGAAGCACCAGCTCATCCCCCGTCGCGAGCAGCGCCACCCTCGGCCGCTTCGCCACCGACACGGTCCCGGCATTGGCTGCCGCCGCGACCGCCAGCTGAAACGCGCCCAGCCGCGTTCCGCGCTTGAGGATCACATCTCCAACGGAAAAATCATAACCGCGCGGCCTGACACTGTGCCCAAGCCGGGCAGGGGCCGTGAAGCGAACGAGATCCCCGTTTCGCTCAGCCTCTTCCTGCATGATGACGGTATCGGCACCCTCGGGCAGCGGCGCCCCGGTAAAAATTCGCACCGCCTGGCCTTCGCCCACCGCGCCCGCAAATCCCGCACCCGCCTGCGACATGCCGATCACATCGAGCCACACGCCCTCGGCCACATCGGCGGCGCGCATGGCATAACCATCCATGGCGCTGGCATGGAACGGCGGCTGATTATGGCTCGCTACCACCGGTTCCGCCAAGACGCGCCCCGCTGCATCCGATAGTGCAACACGTTCGCCGACGACATCCGGCACACGCGCCAGGATGCGATTCAAAGCTTCATCGACCGGCAGTAAGCTCATGATTCTCTTCGATAATCGCCAGATTTTCCGCCTGATTTTTCATTCAGGCAGACATCTGAAATCACCATGGCCCGATCGAGCGCTTTCGCCATGTCGTAGAGCGTCAACGCCGCAGTCGTCGCCGCCGTCAGCGCTTCCATCTCGACTCCCGTCTGCCCGGTCGTCTCGGCTACGGTGCGAATGAGAATAGTCGTTTCGTTTTCGCTCTCGATCTCGACGCTGACCTTCGTCAGCGGAATCGGATGGCAAAGCGGAATAATGTCCGAAGTCTTTTTCGCACCCATGATCCCGGCGACCCGCGCCACAGCCAGAGCATCGCCCTTCTTGAGCCCACCGCCCAAAATGGTCGATATCGTCTCGGCCTCGCCTGTCAGCCGCGCCTGCGCCACCGCTCGCCGCCGCGTGATTGCCTTTTCGCCGATATCGACGATATGCGCTTCGCCCTTGGCATCGAGATGGGTAAGCCGCCGCTCGGCCATCAGCGCACCGTCTCCGGCGCGCCCATCAGCAATGCCCGCGTTGCCGCAACCACATCGTCCTGTCGCATCAGGCTTTCGCCGACGAGAAAATGGCCGATCCCGGCCCGGTCCTCCAGCATGCGCACATGCTCATGGTTGACGATGCCGCTCTCGCTGACCAGCGTCACATTGCCCGGCACACCAGCCGATAGCGTCACCGAAGTCTCAAGCGTCGTTTCGAACGTTCTGAGGTTGCGGTTGTTGATGCCGATGAATTTTGCATCAAGCGCCAGTGCCCGATCGAGCTCCAGCTGGTCATGCACTTCCACCAGCGCATCCATGCCCCACTCGGCTGCAGAATCGAGCAGATATCGCGCCACGTCGTCGTCAACCGCTGCCATGATGATCAGGATGCAGTCAGCGCCCCAGGAGCGCGCTTCCGCTACCTGATAGGTTTCGAACAGGAAGTCCTTGCGCAAAACGGGAAGGCGCGTCGCTGCCCGTGCTTCGATCAGATAGCTCGGCGAGCCTTGGAAACTCGGACGATCTGTCAGCACCGAAAGGCATGCCGCCCCTGCCGTCTCATAGTCCCGCGCAATCTGCGCCGGATTGAAATCGGCGCGGATGAGCCCCTTGGATGGGCTCGCCTTCTTCACTTCGGCGATCAGACCATAGTGCCCCTGCGCCCGCTTTTCCTTCAGAGCCCGCAAAAACCCGCGCGGCGCTGGTTGGTCATGCGCCTGCGCCACGACCTCGGCCCAGGGTCGCATGGACTTTGCCGCCGCGATTTCCTCGCGCTTATAGGCTTCGATTTGTTTGAGAATATCGGTCATGCAACCTGTCCGTTCGAAACGGCCACCAGCTTGGCCAGGGTCTGTTTGGCGGCGCCGCTGTCGATCGCCTCGCGGGCAATGGCAACGCCTTGCTTGAGATCGTCAGCCTTGTCGGCGACGATCAGCGCAGCCGCCGCGTTAAGCAGGACGATATCGCGATAGGCGCCAGGCGCACCATCAAAGAGCGCGTGAATGGCCGCGGCGTTTTCCTCCGGTGTACCGCCCAGAATATCCTTGAGCTCATGGCGCTCAAGCCCCGCCTGTTCTGGCGTCACTTCAAAGCTGCGAAGGTCGCCATTGGCAATCTGCGCAACAAAGCTCGGGCCTGTCACCGTGAGCTCGTCGAGTCCATCGCTGCCATGCATCACCCAGGCCTTGATCGCCCGATTGGCTAAAAGCGCCGCTGCGACCGGCTCGACCCATTGCTCGGAATAAACCCCGAGCACATAGCGTCGGACGCTCGCAGGATTGGACTGCGGCCCCAAAAGATTGAACATGGTGCGTACGCCAAGCTCGGCGCGGGCAGGGCCCACATGCTTCATCGCCGGATGATGCGATGGTGCGAACATGAAGCCGATTCCGGCCTGCCGAACGCATTCGCCAATCTGCGCCGGCGTCAGATCGAGCTTTACTCCCAGCGCCTCGAGCGCCTGTGATGAGCCAGACTTTGACGACAGCGCCCGGTTGCCATGCTTGGCGACCGGCACCCCTGTAGCCGCCACGACGAACGATGCCGCTGTCGAAATATTCAGCGTCCCAATGCCATCGCCCCCCGTCCCGACGATATCGACAGCCTCTTCAGGCGCATCGACCGGCACCATCTTTTCGCGCATGATCGAAACCGCCGCGGCGATCTCGCCCACGCTCTCGCCCTTGATGCGCATCCCCATGAGGAAGGCACCAGTCTGCGCCGGCGTCGCCTGACCATCCATGATCAGCCGCATCACCGAGCGCATTTCTTCGCCCGTCAGGTCGCGCCCTTCGGAAATTTTGTGGAGAGCCTGCTTGATATCCATCAGGCCGCCCTCTGTCCGTTGAAGTCCCGGGCGATGTTCAAAAAGTTCTGCAGCAAAGCGTGCCCATTCTCGCTGGCAATGCTTTCAGGATGAAACTGCACTCCATGCATGGGCAGCGACTTATGCTGCATGCCCATGATCAAGCCATCTTCGGTCGTCGCCGTCACCTCAAGTTCGCTCGGCAGCGTTTCCTGCTTGACGATCAGCGAGTGGTAGCGCGTCGCCTCGAACCCAGCATTGAGCCCGCGGAAAATGCCTTTGCCCGTGTGGTTGATCTTGCTGGTTTTCCCATGCACCAGATGCGGCGCGCGAATGACGTCGCCGCCCATGGCCTGGCCCATCGCTTGATGCCCGAGACACACACCGAGCATCGGCGTCTGCGCCTTGAACCGATCGATCACCGCAAGGCAAATCCCCGCCTCGGTCGGCGTGCACGGCCCGGGCGACAGCACGATCGCCTCCGGCGCCATGGCGGCAATTTCTTCAAGCGTGATCTTGTCGTTGCGGCGCACGGTAATGTCGGCGCCCAGTTCGCCCAGGAAGTGGACGAGATTATACGTAAAGCTGTCGTAGTTATCGATGACGAGGGTTTTGGTCATTCTTTTGGCCTGTCCTCTAGAGTTCGGTTCTGGTGAAAGCGTTCAGAACCAACCCCGCCATCGCAATAATTTCGCACGCACGCTCACTGTCCCACTCCCGCTTCGCCGGCATAGCGTAGCGCTTCTTCTGCCGCGCTGAAAACGGCACGCGCCTTATTCTCGCATTCGAGCTGCTCGAGTTCGCGCACGCTGTCCGCGACGATCCCCGCGCCTGACTGCACATAAAGCTTGCCGTCTTTGACGATGCCGGTGCGCAAGACGATGCAGGTATCCATGGTGCCATCGGCCCCAAAATAACCGACGCATCCGCCGTAAATCCCGCGCCGCGATTTTTCGAGCTCGTCGATGATTTCCATCGCGCGAACCTTCGGCGCCCCCGAAACCGTCCCCGCCGGGAACCCAGCCGAAAGCGCATCCACAAAATCATATTGCGGATCGAGCTTGCCGACGACGTTAGAAACGATGTGCATGACGTGCGAATAATATTCGAGGAAGAACTTGTCGGTCACCTTCACCGAACCCGTCTCCGCCACGCGGCCCACATCATTGCGCCCGAGATCGAGCAGCATCAGATGCTCGGCCAATTCCTTGGGGTCGTTCAGCAGCTCCGCCGCCAATTCCTGATCCCGCGTCGGCGTTGCCCCACGTTTCCGCGTCCCTGCAATGGGGCGGATTGTGACCTCCCCATTCTGCACCCGAACGAGGATTTCCGGGCTCGACCCCGCCACGGCAAAATCCCCGAAGTCGAGGAAATACATGTAGGGCGACGGATTGGTTCGGCGCAGCGCTCGGTAAAGTGCCGTCGGCGGCAGGGTAAAATCTGCCGAAAAACGCTGGCTTAAAACCACCTGGAAAATATCGCCGGCCGCGATGTAGTCCTTGGCCCGCGCGACCATCTCGAAATATTCGTCGCGTGACGTGTTGCTGGTGACGGCGATAGATTCGATATCGACGAGGGCAGGGGTAGCCGGCAGCGTCCGACCAAGCCGGGCAATCGCATCGTCGATCCGCGCTTCTGCCGCCTCCAGCGCCTGCCGCGCCGAAACGCTGTCCCGCACATAGACGGGCGCTGTCAGATAAAGCTCATCCTTGACCGTATCGAAGATCGCGAGCAGCGACGGCCGCATCAACACCGCTTCAGGCGTTTTGAGATCGTCCGGATTGCCGTTGGGCAGCACTTCCATATAGCGGACCATCTCATAGCCGAGATAGCCATAGATCCCCGCCGATTGCGGCGGCAGCCCCGCGGGCACCTCGATCTGGCTTTCCGCCACCAGGGCCCGCAGCGCATCGAGCGGCTTTTCGCTCATGCTCTCGAAGGCATCGGCGTCAAGCTGGGCTTGCCGATTGACCTTCGCCGCGCCGTCTTCCACCCGAACGATCAGGTCCGGAAGCAGCCCGATGATCGAATACCGCCCGCGCACGGTCCCATCCTGCACGCTTTCGAGCAGGAACGAATGCGTGCGCCCCTCGGCAAGCTTGAGATAGGTGCCGATCGGCGTTTCGAGGTCGGCCACGATACGACGCCAGACGATCTGCGATTTGCCGGCTTGGTATTGCTCCGCAAAACGCGTGGAAAAATCGTCGCCCATCGTGGTCCGTTCCGTTGGTGGGTGTGTGGCCCTTATTGGCCGAAGTTGAGAGTGAGCAGTTGCGTCAGCGCCTGCTGATTGATTTTGAGACCGGCATCGTCCCGGAGCGCAGCGACGAAGTCGTTATAAACGCCCGTCTGCGCCTCATTCTGCAGGTTATCGGCCGCAGCGGTTTCCAGCGGCTCGGTTGGGGTCGTATTGTCGACCACTTCGAACACGATGTAATCGCCCGAGCTTGAAACCACCGAACCCTTGTAGTCCGGCCCGCCGTTGAACGCGGCCTGCGCGATGACATTGTCGATCGAGCCGTCATCCGAGCCGAAGCGGGAAAAGGGCGGCGAAATCTGCGGGAAGAGGCTTTGGCTTGCCGCCACATCCGCCAGCGTCGCCCCACCGCGCAGCTGCGCCACGAGTTCGTCGCTCTTGGCCTGCAGCGCATTGTTGGTGCGTTCGGTAGTCAGTGCGGTCGTAACGGCATCGCGCACTTCGTCCAGCGTCTGGTCACGCGCCGGCTGCACGTCGATAAGGTCGAAGAACACATGCGCATTGCCTGTGATCGGAATCGACGGGGTCAATTGCCCGGCAGTTGCCTTAAAGATTGCCTGGCTCACCTTAGTCCGGTCTTCAGGCGATACGTTGGTCAACACGTCAAGCTGGTTGCCGCCCGCAGTCACATCGGCCTCGTAGACCGGCAACTTGAACCGATCGGCAATTTCGCTCAGCGGCCGGAAGGCTGCGCGCAGTTCTTCGACCTGATCCAGCACATCGTTGACTTCGGTGCGGGCTTCCGCCGTCGCGAGTGTTTTCACGATATCGGCCCGCGCTTCCTCAAGCGTCGGCTGGCGTTCCGCTTCGATGGCCGAAACGTGGATGGCGCGCTTGCCAGCCACGCCGTCGATCACGGTCACGCCGCCCTGCTGCAGCCCAAACGCCGCATTGGCCAGCGCCGTATCGGTGACCTGCGCTTTGGTCAGCGTGCCAAGGCTCGTCGGCGTCACGCCGGCCTCGGTTGTGAGGGTTGCAAAATCCTTGCCCGCTGCCAGCCCGGCTTCAAATGCCGTTGCCTGTTCGGCAGTGAGCACAGCCTGTTCGATCGTCCGCTTTTCCGGCGCCGTCAGGCTGGCCTTGATCCGCTCATACTCGGCGGCCACGGCATCGTCGGCAATCGTCTTTGTCGCTGCGAGCGAAGCGATCGACAGGTCGATCACCTGCACCTTGCGCGTCTCGACCGTGCGGAATTCGCTCTGGTGCTCTGTCAGGTATGCCGCAAGTTCTTCCTCGGTCGGCGCCGCGGGCGTCTCGATATTGGCCTCGGTCAGCGTCACATAGTCGATGGTGCGCTGCGTCCCGGCATAGTCGTTGATCAGGTTGGCCGCGACATCGGGCAGCGTCTTGCCGGCGAAAAGCGTCGAAACCAGCTGCTCGCGCTTGGCTTCATCGCTACGCGTCTCGAAATATTCGGACTCGGTCCAGCCGCTCGCCTGCAGCACCTGGTTGAAGACCGAAGGATCAAAATTGCCGAGCGTGCCCTGGAAAGATGGATCCTGCCGCAGCATCTGTCCCAACTTATCCTCGGATACACCCAGGCCCAGCTTGTTCGCGAGCCCGGTCAGGGCTTCGCTCTGCGCGAGGTTGAGTATAACGGCGCTCGGCAGGCCCATGGCTTCCGCCTCGGCAACAGTCGGCACGCGCCCGATCTGCTGGGCCAGGCGATTGGCCTGCGACTGGTACATCCGCAGGAATTCGCGCGACGTGATGTCCTGGTCGCCGACGCGCGCCACGGTATTGCTGCCCAGATCGGTGATGACATTGTTGATGCCGAAGCCGGCAACGCCGACGAGCAGAAATGCCCCAAGGATTTTTCCCGGCCAGGATTTTGCAAAGCCACGCAAACCATCGAGCATTTCGAACGTTCCAGTTTGGGGTCTGAGGCTTTACCGCAGGGGTCGCCTGAGACTAGTAA
>CAJYKO010000420.1 GCA_913775215.1 uncultured Devosia sp.
CTTCCGGCAGGCGCTCGCAAAAATGTCCAAGCGCGACACCAAGCGCCTGCCGCACGATTTCCATCTCTGGACTTCGGTGTCCGAGACGGTCGAGCCCCTGCGCCGCAAGGGACTATTAAAACTTGGCCCCAATAGCGCACTGCCTATTCCCGAGCCCGAACCGGCCCCGGCAATCAAGGCGCCGCCCCGGATGGGTAGCCCCAAAAAGCCTTTCTTGCCGTCCTATCAGGCTCCGGTCCAGCCAGCCAAAGTGATCGACAAGAATGTCGATCCTGCCATCCATAAAAAGGTCCGTCGCGGCCGCATCGAGATCGACGGCACCATCGATCTTCATGGCATGACCCAGGTCGAAGCGCGCGAGACCCTGCGCCGCTTTATCGGCGCCCGCGCTGCCCGGGGCGACCGGACGCTCCTTGTCATCACCGGCAAGGGTGCAAAGACCGACAACGATTATATTGCCGCCATGACCGAACGCGGTATTCTGCGCACCATGCTGCCGATCTGGCTTTCGGAGCCTGGCCTTTCGCACATGATATCGGGCTGGAGCCTTGCCGCGCGCGGCCATGGTGGGGAGGGCGCCTGGTATGTGCGCCTCAGGCGCCCATGACCCCGCTTGGTGTAAAACTTCGGGCTCTACGTGACGCGCGGGGCATATCGCTCAAAGAGATGGCCGCGGCACTAAATGTCTCGAGCGCTTATCTCTCGGCGCTCGAACACGGAAAGCGCGGCACGCCAACGAGCTTCCTGCTCCACCGCATGATCGCCTATTTCAACGTCATCTGGGATGAGGCCGAAGAACTGCAGCGGCTCGCCGAAATTTCGGACCCCAAAGTGACCATCGATACCGGCGGCCTCAGCCCAGAAGCGACTGAATTCACCAACCGCCTGCGCGACAATATCGACCGGCTGGACCCTGACGACTTCAAGTTTTTACGCGATGAGCTGGTGAAGCGCACGGGCAAGAAGCGGCTAACATAAAATGAAAACCCCCGCTTTCGCGGGGATTTCCGATTGCCTAAAGCACGAACTTGCTCAGGTCCGTATCGCCAGCCAGGACACCCACCTTCTCCCGCACGAACGCGGCGTCGATGGAAATGGTCTGTCCGGCCTTATCCGGGGCATCGAAGGAAATCTCCTCGACCAGCCGTTCCATCACCGTCTGCAGGCGACGGGCGCCGATGTTTTCGACCGAGGAATTGACCCGCACGGCGGCATCGGCAATGGCTTCGATCGCATCAGAAGTGAAGCTTAACGTTACCCCTTCGGTACCCATGAGCGCCACATATTGGCGAACAAGGCTCGCTTCGGTGTCATTGAGGATGCGGATGAAGTCTTCACGCGTGAGCGCCTTGAGTTCCACCCGGATCGGCAGGCGGCCCTGAAGCTCCGGCAAGAGGTCCGAAGGCTTGGCGACGTGAAACGCGCCCGAGGCAATAAACAAAATATGGTCGGTCTTGACCGGTCCATATTTGGTGGAAACCGTCGTGCCTTCGATCAGCGGCAAGAGATCACGCTGCACGCCTTCGCGTGACGGACCGCCTTGCACGCCACCTTCGCGGGCCGCGACCTTATCGATCTCGTCGATAAAGACGATGCCGTGGTTTTCGACGAGCTCGATCGCTTCGGCCTTGAGCTGTTCCTGATCGAGCAGCTTGTCGGCTTCTTCGGCGATCAGCGGCTCGTAGGCGTCCTTGACCTTGATCTTGCGCTTGACGCCACGGCCACCCATTGCCGACTTGAACATGTCGGAAATGTTGATCATGCCGATGCCGCCGCCCTGCATACCCGGAAAATCAAATCCCTGCGGCGTGGCCGGCGTCAGTTCGAGCTCGATTTCCTTGTCGTCGAGCTCGTTCTTGCGCAGCTTGGCGCGGAAACTGTCGCGGGTCGATGGCGTCGCCGAGGTGCCGACGAGGGCATCGAGCACGCGCTCTTCGGCATTGTGATGCGCCTGGGCCTCGACGTCGCGGCGGCGCTTGTCGCGCAGCACGGTGATCCCGGCTTCAACCAGATCGCGCACGATCTGCTCGACGTCGCGGCCGACATAGCCGACTTCGGTGAACTTCGTGGCTTCCACCTTGACGAACGGCGCCTGGGCGAGCCGCGCCAGACGGCGCGAAATCTCGGTCTTGCCGACGCCGGTCGGCCCAATCATCAAAATATTCTTCGGGGTAACCTCGCGGCGCAGTTCGGGGGAGAGCTGCTGCCGGCGCCAGCGATTGCGCAAAGCGACGGCGACGGCGCGCTTGGCGTCATGCTGTCCGACGATATTGCGGTCGAGCTCGGAAACGATCTCGCGCGGGGAAAAATTAGTTTCACTCATTCTGTTACTCCTGGTGCCTTGTCGAGAAAGCGCACCATCAGGTGTTCGTCGAGATATCGACCGTTCACGTAGAGATAGCGGGGCTCGGTTCCGTAGATTTCAAAGCCCAGCTTTTTGTAGAGCCGGATCGCCGGTTCGTTTTCGGCCCAGACCCCAAGATGGACCTGGATGACTTTGCCCTTGGCATGATCGATCAAGTGCTCGCAAAGGGCACGGGAAACGCCGGTTCCGCGATGCTCGGGCCGCACATAGACCTGCAGCATCCAGCCGCGGTGTCGATCCTTGATGCCCTCGTTTTGGAGAAAAGCATTCATACCAGCAAGCGAGCCGTCGGGCAGGACGGCACCAAAGACAGCCAGCGTCTCGAACATGCGCGCGATCTCGACATCTGTCGTTTTGGCAAAGGCTTCCGCCGAAGACAGGAATGCCTCCGGATGATTGACCAGCGCCTCGTGGCGTATGGATCGATAAGCGGCAATGTCATCTGCGCCGAGCCGGCGGACCGAATATGTCACTTAGGTCTCGATGGTTTCGAGCGTGACATTGCCATTGGTATAGACGCAGATTTCCTCGGCGATCTTCATGGCGCGGCGGGCAATGTCTTCGGCATCGAGCTCTGTCGCCTGATGCAAGGCGAGCGCCGCCGAATGCGCATAATTGCCGCCCGAGCCGATGGCGATGACGCCATGATCCGGCGTCAACACATCGCCATTGCCCGTCAGAACCAGCGTATCGGTCTTGTCGGCCACGATCATCATGGCTTCGAGCTTGCGGAGATAGCGATCGGTCCGCCAGTCCTTGGCGAGTTCGACGGCGGCGCGCATCAACTGGTCTGGATATTGCTCAAGCTTGGCTTCGAGCCGCTCGAAGAGCGTAAAGGCGTCTGCCGTCGATCCGGCAAAGCCGCCGATTACCTTGCCACCGGCAAGGCGACGAACTTTCTTGGCGCCATGTTTCATCACAGTCTGGCCCATGGAGACCTGGCCATCGCCAGCCACCACAACCTTATTGCCCTTGCGCACGGAAACGATCGTCGTCCCGTGCCAGCCGGGATTAGCACTGTCACTCATTTGGGGAGATACTCCGAACTGTTGAGTGATATTTAGGAGCCGGCGAGGCGATTGCAACCGCCCTCCCCCTCATCCGGCGCTGCGCGCCACCTTCTCCCCGAGAGGGAGAAGAATGGTCCGGTGTTCTGCTCTCATTCCTTTCCCACTGAGGCAGAGGTGGCTCGGCGAAGCCAAGTCGGTGAGGACATGTGTCTAGTGCCCCTAACCCGATCTTCACTCACTTCTGCATTTCTGCTAGTGACCGCCGACCTTCGGAGAGATGCCCATGCGCACCGCGACCATTGCCCGCAAGACCAACGAGACCGAGATCACTGTCTCGATCAATCTCGACGGCACTGGCGCGCATAAAATGGCGACCGGCGTCGGCTTCTTTGATCATATGCTCGACCAACTTGCGCGCCACTCGCTGATCGACATGGATGTCACCTGTAAAGGCGACCTCCACATCGATTTCCACCACACGGTGGAAGATGTCGGCATTGCCCTGGGCCAGGCGATTCAGAAAGCCATTGGAGACAAGAAAGGCATCCGCCGCTACGCCTCCTGCGACCTGCCCATGGACGGCACTCTGACCCGGGCTGCGCTCGACGTGTCGGGCCGGCCTTTCCTCGTCTTCAAGGCCGAATTCAATCGCGACAAGATCGGCGAGATCGACACCGAACTGTTCCGCGAGTTCTTCCAGGCCTTTGCCATCAATGCCGGCATCACGCTGCACATCGAAAACTTCTACTTCGACAATAACCATCATCTGGCCGAGTCGATGTTCAAGGCGGTGGCCAGGGCGCTGCGTGATGCGCTCGAAATCGATCCGCGGCAAGCCGATCGCGTGCCGAGCACCAAGGGCACACTGTAAGCTTTCGCTGCATTTGCCGCTTTCCTCACTACCCGGCTCGTCCGGGCAGGCCACTCTTGCCGCTGACTGGATTGCCCGGGCAAGCCGGGCAATGACGGCCGTTGAAGTAGTAGGGTCCCTTCCCCCATCGTGCGTTTTGCACTAAGTGGACCTTGTTTCGTCCTGGGAGTACCCCCGTGACCCTCTTCGCCCTTTATCGTTCCCCCGACCCAGCCGCATTGCCCGCGGCGGTTGCCGAGCGCTTCTCTTGGTTCGCCGCGTTTTTTCCGCCGGTCCATGCGCTTTTCCATCGGCTCTGGGATCAGCTTGGGCTTTTTGTTTTCGGGGTGGGTCTCGTCGTTCTCGCCGGGCGCTTCCTTGGCGGCGAAACCGCCTTTTGGCTCTATCTGCTCTTTGCTTTTGCCTTTGGTGTTGCCGCGCCAGGTGCCCGACGCCGCGCACTTGAGCGCCGCAAATTCAAAGACGTTGTGCATCGCTTGGCCGGCGATGCCGATCTTGCGCGCCTCGCCGTTCTGGAGACACGCCCATGAGCACCATTGCCATCATCGATTATGGCGCGGGCAATCTGCGCTCCGCCGCCAATGCCTTCGAGCGCGTCGCTGCAACGCTGGATAATGCGCCCGAAATCATCGTCACCGCCGACCCTGACCTTGTCCGCCGCGCTGACCGCATCATGCTCCCCGGCGTCGGCGCCTTCGCCGACTGCAAGGCCGGCCTCGATGCCGTCGCCGGCATGACCGAGGTTCTCGAAGACCGCGTC
>CAJYKO010000421.1 GCA_913775215.1 uncultured Devosia sp.
GCTATGCCCCCGTCTCGGCCACGACCGCCGGCACAGGCGCCCGACTGATCGACGCAACGATCACCGCCATGATCACGGATATCGAACTCGGCGAAGGCCCAGATGGTCTAGCGCTTGCGCGTGTCGCGGCCCAAGCCCGTCCCGGTCTGCCAATTGTCGTTGTTTCCGGCGGGGTCACCCCCACCGCTGCCGATCTCCCCGTCGGCGCAATCTTTGTTCCCAAGCCCTATACGCTCGAAGCCATTCTCGACGCGCTCCACCGCCAGGAAATGGCCGCCGCTGCCTGAAAACAAAAGCCCCGGCCGAAGCCGGGGCAAATGGGAACCGCTTACTGAGAAGCCGGCGGTGTCGCTGGCGTCGTAGCCGGCGGCGTGGTCGTGGTTGTGTTCGCCGGAGCATCTGCAGGCGGCGGCGGAGCATCGCCACCACAAGCTGCAAGAGCCATAGCCGTGACGACAGCAAGAGCAGCAAAACGCAAGTTCTTCATGTCTACCTCATATATATATCGATCGATTTCGATCACGCCCATGTGAGGCGACCAACAAGGCAGGTATTGGGCCACTCTTGGGTCATTTTCGGGCAGCGACCAATGCTGGTTAGATTCTCGAAGCCATGAGCCGCGCTGGGAATATGTGCAGGAGTCACCTCAGGCTCCCGACTTTCCAGGCGAACCACCAAGAAATATTTCCGAAATTCAGATGACGGATCCACAATGACTGGGCCGACATAGTTCTCACATTCCATTGAGCGGTTTGCCTTATTTGTCGCTAACTGTAAGCCCCAGCTGACAAAATTCGGATTCCCGCTGAGTGCATGGCAGAACTGCCTCTGCTCCGGTTCCAACCTTACCTCCGGTCACACAGTGTCCTCGTGCGGGGATGTCAGACGTTGATCGTTGTCCCCAAGGTATCAACCGGCCTGGACTTTCCGGCCTGATACGATCAGGGATCCAACGTGCGAAAGCGGAACCGGGCCAGGGCTGTCCAAGCCCAACGGCGATATGGCAGTTCTTTGTCCTTCTATCTGGGCATATTCTACGCTCTCGCTCTGGCCACGTCGGCTTATGCCCAGACGCTGGCAAGCATCGACCCTGTCGAAAAGCTCCCCCTGGTCCTCGCCCCTACGCCCGCCAATCCGATCGAACTCTTTTCCGGCCTCACGTCCCAGCGGAGCGGCCTCATACTCGGTACGCTTCCCAATGTCGGCGATCGCACGGACCGCATGCGCGGCGTCATCGAAATCTGGAAGAATCCCAAACCATTTTTCGATGCACTTCCCGATTTTGCCGACGGCAAGCCCATTCCGCTCGCCGCCTCCATTCGCGCCTATGATAAGGTTCTGGGCTACGAGCAGCCGGCCCAACTGGACGCCTGGATCAAGGGCACGTTTTCCATCCTGCCGACCACCGGAACCGCCGGCCAATTCGGCGCCCTCGCAATCGGCGTCGATCAACTGGTCTCGGGTGATTTCCTGCTGGGCAGCTTCGCGCAAGTCGATGGTCTTCTGCGCGGGGGCCTTGATCCCAGCCTCGCGCGGGGAGGCTGGACCCTTGGCGGTTATGGCACCTGGCGCATCACCGAAAATCTCTTCCTCGATACCCTTGCAGGCCATGGCAACAGCGTCGGCCTCGCCAATCCCGGCGGTAGTGGCTTCAATCGGGTCAGTACCGAAGGCTGGCTCCTGACCTCCGCACTCGCCGGCGATTGGGCTGTTGATAATTGGAAGTTCACCCCAAAAGTCCGCCTGCGATATTATGACGAAGCTGCCGTCGCCTACACCGACGCCGATGGCCACGCGGCAAGCGTCGCCCGCGGCGGCGTCGGCGAGCTCGGCTTCAGCCCCGCCGTAACCTATCTTCTCACGACCGATGAAGACATCGCCGTCGAAACCGGCGTCAAATTCGAAACCGCCACCGGGTTGAACGACATAGAAGACATCGCCAAGGCCTTCGGCGTCCTTCGCGGCAATCTCGAAGGCACGGTTAACCTCAAACTTCCCACCGGCACCCACCTCAAATCCAGCATCGGCTATGACGGCGTTGGCACGGACAAAACCAACCTCGCCTTCAAGGCTTCGCTGCAGGCGAATATCCCATAAGCCACACTGGAGCGGGACAATCTGGCGGCAGTGCACGCCGCCCCTTCCCTTCTCCTGACTCTTCGGTTAGACAGCCCTCCTAACCACCATGTTCGGTCTTCTTCCCCGCGTTGCAGCGCTCAGTTGCCGTGCGGGTTTCGCGCGGACAGGTGTGTCCGGGCGATTCCCCCCTCGCCCGCTTCCAAATTGTTAGAGAGCGAGCGCCATGCCAAAACGTACCGACATCAAATCGATCCTGATCATCGGCGCGGGCCCCATCATCATCGGGCAGGCTTGCGAGTTCGACTATTCCGGCACACAGGCCTGCAAGGCGCTCAAGGAAGAGGGCTACCGGATCATTCTGGTGAACTCAAATCCGGCGACGATCATGACCGACCCGGATCTTGCCGACGCGACCTATATGGAGCCGATCACTCCTGAGGTGGTCGCCAAGATCATCGAGAAAGAGCGCCCCGATGCGCTCCTCCCCACCATGGGCGGGCAGACCGCGCTCAACTGCGCCCTGTCGCTGCGCAAGATGGGCGTCCTCGAAAAGTTCGGCGTCGAAATGATCGGCGCCACGGCCGAAGCCATCGATAAGGCCGAGGATCGCGAGCTCTTCCGCGATGCCATGAAGAAGATCGGGCTCGAAACCCCGCGCTCCATGCTCGCCCACAACACTATCGAAGCTCTGCAGGCGCTTGAAGTGATCGGCCTCCCGGCCATCATTCGCCCCAGCTTCACCCTTGGCGGCACCGGCGGCGGCATCGCCTACAATCGCGAAGAATATCTCGCCATCGTCGAAAGCGGTGTCGATGCTTCCCCCACCAATGAAGTGCTCGTCGAAGAATCCGTTCTTGGCTGGAAGGAATATGAGATGGAGGTTGTCCGCGATAAGAAGGACAACTGCATCATCGTCTGCTCGATTGAAAACATCGATCCCATGGGCGTTCACACCGGCGACTCCATCACCGTCGCCCCGGCCCTGACCCTGACCGACAAGGAATACCAGATCATGCGCGACGCCTCGCTGGCGGTCCTGCGCGAGATCGGGGTCGAAACCGGCGGCTCCAACGTTCAGTTCGGCATCAACCCTGTCGATGGCCGTATGGTCGTCATCGAGATGAACCCGCGCGTCTCGCGCTCCTCGGCTCTCGCCTCGAAGGCCACCGGCTTCCCGATCGCCAAGGTCGCCGCCCGCCTCGCCGTCGGTTACACGCTCGATGAACTCGAAAACGACATTACAGGCGGCGCCACGCCGGCCTCCTTCGAGCCGACCATCGACTACGTCGTCACCAAGATCCCGCGCTTTGCCTTCGAAAAATTCCCCGGCGCTGACAATCGCCTGACCACATCCATGAAGTCGGTCGGCGAAGCCATGGCCATCGGCCGCACCTTCCAGGAATCGCTGCAGAAGGCCCTGCGTTCGCTCGAAACCGGCCTGACCGGCCTCAACGAAATCGGCATCCCGGGCATCGGCGAAGGCGAAGACAAGAACGCCATCAAGGCCGCTCTCGGCACCCCGACACCCAATCGTCTTCTCCACGTCGCCGAAGCCATGCGCCTCGGCCTTTCCAACGAAGACATTTTTGAAGCCTGCAAGATCGACCCTTGGTTCCTCGAGCAGATGCGCGGCATCGTCGACACCGAAGCCAAGGTCAAGGAATTCGGTCTGCCGCAGGACGCCGCCACCCTGCGCATGCTGAAGGGCATGGGCTTCTCCGACGCCCGCCTCGCTCAGCTCGCCGGCCTCAAGACGACCGACGTCCGCAAGCTGCGCCATAGCCTGGAAGTGCGCCCGGCCTATAAGCGCATCGACACCTCCGCCGCCGAATTCGCGTCACCGACCGCTTACATGTATTCGACCTATGAAGCCCCCTTCGGCGGCAAGGTCGACGATGAAGCCCGCCCGTCCGATCGCAAGAAGGTCGTCATACTCGGCGGCGGCCCGAACCGTATCGGCCAGGGCATTGAGTTCGACTATTGCTGCTGCCATGCGGCCTTCGCGCTGGCCGATGCCGGCTACGAAACCATCATGGTCAACTGCAATCCGGAAACCGTGTCGACCGATTACGACACGTCCGATCGCCTCTATTTCGAGCCACTGACCGAAGAAGACGTCATCGAAATCCTGCTCACCGAGAAGCAGAACGGCACGCTCCATGGCGTCATCGTTCAGTTCGGCGGCCAGACCCCGCTGAACCTCGCGGAGGCTGTGCAGAAGGCCGGTGTGCCGATCCTCGGCACCCAGCCCGACGCGATCGATCTCGCCGAAGACCGCGACCTGTTCATGAAGCTCTTGAACCGTCTCGAGTTGACTCAACCCAAGAACGGCATCGCCTATAGCCTTGAACAATCACGCCTTGTTGCCGAACGCCTGGGCTATCCGCTGGTCATCCGTCCGTCCTACGTGCTCGGCGGCCGCGCTATGGCCATCGTCCATTCGGCAGCCGAATTCGAACGCTATATTCAGGATACCCTGACCGGCCTCGTGCCGC
>CAJYKO010000422.1 GCA_913775215.1 uncultured Devosia sp.
TTCGGCAGCACTTGCGCTTGCCGATGGTCGCATCATGACCGGCCGTGTGGGCGTCGAGACCGGGTTGATCGACGATATCGGCGGTGAACTCGAAGCCATCGACTGGCTCGAAAGGGATAAGGGTGTGCCAGAGGGTCTCGCTGTCATCGATGTCTGGCCGCAGCCAGAGGATGGGTTTGGCTGGGCCGGACGGATTTTGGGCGGTTCCGCCCGTGCGGCACTCGGTCTTTCGCCCGAAGGTCCTGTCATGCTTGACGGTTTGGTCTCGCTTTGGCAGGTTGGGCATCAGCCCTGAGCCATGGGCATGCGCATTGGAGACCGGAGCCTTCCATGATCAAGTCTGAACTTGTCGAGAAGCTCGCTGCAGAAAATCCCCACCTGTTCCAGCGCGATATCGAAAACATCGTCAACGCCATCCTCGATCAAATCGGGGACGCCATGGCCCGTGGTGACCGGGTCGAGTTGCGTGGCTTCGGTGCCTTTTCGGTTAAAAACCGCCCCGCACGGGTCGGACGCAACCCGCGCACGGGTGAACAGGTTGAGGTTGAAGAAAAGTACGTGCCGCAATTCAAGGCCGGCAAGGAAATCCGCGAGCGTCTCAACCGCTCATAAGCGGGGTCGCCGGCCAAGCTATTGGAATTTGGAATAAGCATGGTCAGCAAGATCGTCGGTTGGCTGGTTCTGGTGCCGCTTTGCCTCGTGCTGGTGGCGTTTGCGCTTGCCAATCGCCAGCTCGTTGCGCTCAATGTCAATCCATTTGGTGCCTCGGCCGATGCCAGCGCTGCCGGTTATGGCATTCCGCTTTTCGTCATTCTTTACATTGTGCTGCTCGTGGGCGTTCTCCTCGGCGGCACTGCCACCTGGTTTGCGCAGGGCGAACATCGCAAGCGCGAGCGCCAGTGGCGCCGCGAAGCGCAGGCGCTCACCCAAGAGCTCGAGGCCCAAAGGCGCCGTCAAGCCCAGGCGAGCCCAGCACCGATTTCCGAAGTCGATGAAATCCTGGACCTGCGCTAACCTCTAAGCGCGCGTCCAATCTGACCAAACGTCCGACCCCTAGAGTTCTGCCCACACGATGGCCGACCCCCTGATCATCAAAATCTGCGGTATCAAAACCTTCGATATGCTCGATGCGGCGATTAACGCAGGCGCCGACATGATCGGCTTCATGCATTTCGCCCGCTCCCCTCGTCACGTCGATATCGAGCAATTGGGCGAATTGATCTCCGCCTCGCGTGGGCGCGTTCAAAGCTGCGTCGTCCTCGTCAATCCCGACAATAGCTGCGTCGCTGAAGTCGCCGCCCTCGGGCCGGACTGGATCCAGTTGCACGGTCCCGAAACTCCGCATCGCGTCGAGGCCATCCGCGCCGAAGCCGGCGTTGAAATCATGAAAGCCTTGCCCATCGGCACCGCCGAGGACATTGCCCAGGTTGCCGCCTTTGCCGAAGTTGCAGATCGAATTCTGCTCGATGCCAAGCCGCCCAAGGGAGCTGATCGGCCCGGTGGATTGGGCGAGCGCTTCGATTGGTCGCTGCTCAAGGCGCTTGACCCATCCATCCCCTTCATGCTTTCCGGTGGCCTGAAGCCGGATAACGTCGCCGAGGCCATTCAAAGTCTCGCGCCCTTGGGTGTCGATGTCTCTTCCGGCGTCGAGCGTGCGCCCGGCGAAAAGGACGAGCGACTGATCGAAACGTTCATCCGCAACGTAAGAGCAGCACGCTAAGCATATGTTGCCGAAGCTTGTCGGCGACACCGAGAGGACGGCAATGGACGGTATCAATTCCCTGCGCAACGGCCCCGATGAAAACGGCCGATTCGGTCTCTATGGCGGCCGTTTCGTCGCCGAAACGCTGATGCCGCTCATTCTTGATCTTGAAAGAGAATATCGGGCTGCCAAAATCGATCCAGCCTATCAGGCGCAGGTCAAGGATCTTGCAACCCACTATACCGGCCGCCCTAGCCCGCTCTATTACGCCGAGCGCCTCAGCCAACACCTTGGCGGCGCCAAAGTCTGGTTCAAGCGCGAAGAGCTGAACCACACGGGCTCTCACAAGATCAACAATTGCCTTGGCCAGATTCTCCTTGCCAAGCGCATGGGCAAGACCCGCATCATCGCTGAAACCGGCGCCGGCCAGCACGGCGTGGCGACCGCTACGGTTTGCGCCAAGTTCGATCTGCCGTGCACTATCTTCATGGGCGCAACTGACGTCGAACGGCAGATGCCCAATGTCCTGCGCATGAAAATGCTCGGCGCCGAAGTCCGCCCGGTGACGGCCGGGGCAGGGACCCTCAAGGACGCCATGAATGAAGCGCTCCGCGATTGGGTGACCAATGTCGAATCGACCTATTACCTGATCGGCACCGCCGCTGGCCCGCATCCCTATCCGGAAATGGTCCGCGATTTTCAATCGGTCATCGGACAGGAATTGAAAGAACAGTTCCGCGAACGCGAAGGCAAATTGCCCGATGCGGTCGTTGCCTGCGTCGGGGGAGGCTCCAATGCCATTGGCACCTTCCATGCCTTCCTCGATAATCCTGAAGTGGCTATTTATGGCGCCGAAGCTGGCGGCCATGGCATTGATATCGAAAACGGCCATGCCGCTTCGATGACCGGCGGTCGTCCCGGCGTCCTTCACGGCAACCGCACCTACCTCCTGCAGGACAGTGACGGCCAGATCCTTGAAGGCCACTCGATCTCGGCCGGACTCGATTATCCCGGCGTCGGCCCGGAACACTCCTATCTGCACGACAGCAAGCGCGTCACTTACGTGCCGATTACGGACAAAGAGGCGCTCGACGCCTTTCAACTCTGTACCAAGATGGAAGGCATCATCCCCGCGCTCGAAAGCGCCCATGGTTTGGCGCAGGTCATCAAGCTTGCGCCTACAATGACCACAGACCAATCCATCGTCCTCTGCCTGTCCGGGCGCGGCGATAAGGACGTCGAAAGCGTCGGCAAATATCTGGGGCTGCTGAAATAATGACGACCCGCATCGACCGCGTTTTCGCTGCCGCCAAGGAAGCCAATCGTCCGCTTCTTGCTGCCTATATCATGGGTGGCGATCCTGATCTGGCGACCGGCCAGGCCATCATGAACGCCCTGCCGCAAGCCGGCGCCGACATCATCGAACTGGGCCTGCCCTTTTCCGATCCCATGGCCGATGGCGTTGCCATCCAGATGGGCGGGCAACGCGCCCTCGCCGCTGGTCAGACGCTGCGCGGCGTCCTCGGCATGGTCGAAGAGTTCCGCCGCAAGGACGAGACAACCCCGGTCGTGCTGATGGGCTATTACAACCCCATCTACATCTTTGGCGTCGAGAAATTTTTGGCGACGGCCAAGGAAGCCGGTGTCGATGGCCTGATCATTGTCGATCTACCTGCCGAGGAAGATGCCGAACTCTGCATCCCCGCGCTCAAGGCCGGCATCAATTTCATCCGCCTGACGACGCCCACGACCGACGATGCGCGTCTGCCGACCGTCCTCGAAAACACCTCGGGCTTTGTCTACTACGTCTCGATGAACGGCACGACCGGCGCTGTGATCAAGTCGCGCGCTGCCGTCGGTGAATCGGTCCAGCGCATCAAGGCGCATACCGAACTGCCCGTCATTGTCGGCTTCGGCATCAAGACCGCAGACGATGCTGCCGAAATGGGCCGCCATGCCGATGGCATAGCGGTTGGTACCGTCATCGTTGACGCGGTGGCCAAGTCGCTCGTCGATGGCATGGCCACTGACAAGACCGTTGGCGCCGTGCGCGATCTCGTCGCCGACCTCGCCGCTGGCCTCAAGCGAGCGCGGGCATAAAGCGCGGAGCCGCTGTGCATAGCGCGGCTCTTGCCTTTGCCGTACCCGGTCCCACCTGATAAGAATTGCCACAATTGACGTTTAGGTGACGCCCCTGAGCGCCACCAAACGCTCTTGAGATCATCGCGAAAGGCCGCGCCATGAACTGGATCGACAATTTCGTCCGCCCAAAAATCCGCTCGTTCCTCAACACCAAGCGGGACACGCCGGAAAATCTTTGGGTAAAAGATCCGGAATCGGGCGAGATGGTGTTCTATCGCGATCTCGAAGCCAATCAGTGGGTGGTGCCGAATTCCGGCTACCACATGAAGATCAAGCCGACCGATCGGCTCGCGACCTTCCTGGATGATGGCGCCTATGATCTCGTGCCGCTGCAGCCCGCAACGCCTGATCCCCTGAAATTCCGTGCGCAAAAACGCTATGTGGATCAGCTCAAGGAAAATCGCGCCAAGACCGGCTATGACGATTCCGTTATGGTCGCGACCGGCAAGCTCTATCAGCGCCCCGTAACCGTTGCCGTCCAGGATTTCGATTTCCTCGCCGGCTCGCTCGGCATGGCCGCCGGTGGCGCCATCGTCACCGGGCTGGAAACTGCCGTCGAGCGCAAGACGCCCTTTATTCTCTTCGTTGCTTCTGGCGGCGCGCGCATGCAGGAAGGCGTCTTGTCGCTGATGCAGATGCCGCGCACCACCGTTGCGGTGTTGCGTCTCCGCGAAGCTGGCCTGCCCTTCTTCGTCGTTCTGACCAATCCGACGACGGGCGGCGTCACCGCCTCCTATGCCATGCTCGGCGACGTACACTTGGCTGAACCCGGTGCGCTCATCGGCTTTGCCGGCCAGCGCGTCATCGAGCAGACCATTCGCGAAAAGC
>CAJYKO010000423.1 GCA_913775215.1 uncultured Devosia sp.
GTCAGATGGCTCTCGATGGGTTCGCCGAGAATAGCGCCGCCCGCCGGCCCTAGCACGTCATGCCCCAGCCAATCGGGCAGAAGACCGAGCACGACAGCGACACCGCCCAAGAGGATCGGGCCGGCCAACATGGCGATGGGCGCTTCGTGGGGCGTCTTCGGCGTCTCCATCACATCGCCGAGGAAGGGCCGGATCATGACGATCAGCCCGACGCCCGCCAAAAGCGCATTGCCGACCACGAGAATGACCAGCACTGCCAGCATGCCGGGATCGCCCCCCATCACGGCCAGGTACATCTCTTCCTTGCCGAAATACCCGACGGTCAGGGGCAGGCCGAGCATGGACAGCGCCGCGAGCGCCGCGCCGATAAAGGTCACCGGCATCTTGTCGGCCAGCCCACCGAGCGCATTGATTTCGCGGGTCCCCGCACCATGATCCACCGCGCCGGCAACCATGAAGAGCCCGGCCTTATAGCAGGCATGGGCGATAAAATAGAGCACGGCCCCGGCAATCGCCGCTTCGGTTCCAAGCCCTATGAGCAACACCAGGAGCCCGAGCGAAGCGATGGTCGTCTGGGCCAGCATCTGCTTGAGATCGGTTTCGCGCAGCGCCCCGAGCGCCCCCCAGATCAGCGTCACGCTCCCGAAGGCGAGCAGAATCCCCGTCCAGACAGGCGTATCACCCAGCACCGGCGTCATCCGCGCCAGGAGATATACCCCGGCCTGCACCATGGTAGCGGAATGCAGAAATGCTGAAACCGGCGTCGGCGCTTCCATGGCATTGGGCAGCCAGAAATGGAGCGGAAACTGCGCCGATTTGGTGAAGGCTGCGATGAGGAACAGCGCCAGCAGCGCCCCATAAAGGCCCGATCCGCGCGCAATCTCGCCCATGCCGCGCAGCTCGCTCAAGAGCCAGGTCCCACCGACATGCTGCAGCAGAATGACGCCCACCAGCAGCGCCATGCCGCCGATATTGGTGATGACAAGTGCCTGGATCGCCGCCCGCCGCGCCGCCTGCCGGCCATGATCGAAGCCGATCAGAAGGAATGACGTGATCGAGGTTGCTTCCCAGAACAGAAACAGCGCCAGCATGGAATCGGCCAGGACCAGCCCCAGCATCGCCCCCATGAAGGCGAGAATGAAAGCGTAAAACCGCCCCAGATGCGGATGCCCACGCAGGTAAGCGCCTGAATAAAGCACGATCAGCGTACCGACCCCGGCAATGGTGAGCGCGAAGACAAGGCTCAGCCCATCGACAAAAAACCCCAGCGTCAAGCCATAGGCCGGCACCCAGTCGATCGCGGCCGTCAGCGTGCCGCCGGCGACGACGGTTTCGCCAAGCCGGATCAGCAGCATGAAAATGCCCGCCGGCACGAGCGCCAGGATCCAGGCCGAATAGCGTCCCGCCAGCCTATGGATGAACGGCGCCAAGAGCGCCGCAACAAAGGGCGCTATCGCCACAAGGGCAACGCTCGCATCAAGGGACAGCCCCACTCAGCCCCTCCAACGGGTTCTTGGTTCTTATTTATGAATCGAACCTTAACCGCTGAACGCCTGGGAACAAGCCAAATCGGACCGCTCGGAGCGATTGCGCCCAGCTTTCGCACCTCTGGCAATTCCCCGCGGCCCAGCCTATGTCCTAGCCACCGATCCTGCCTCCAAAGCGGAAGACTTTTATGACCAAGACCACCCCGCCCCAAGCCAAGCGCGTGCCCCATAGCCACACCCACCATGGCGTGACCCGCGAGGACCCATGGGCGTGGCTGCGCGCCGACAATTGGCAGGAGGTCATGCAAAGCCCGGAAACGCTCGATCCGGAAATCCGCGCCTATCTCGAGGCCGAGAATTCTTTCTACGAGGATCAGTTCGGAAAGCCGACCGCTGACCTGCAGGACAAGATTTACAAGGAAATCCGCGGCCGCATCAAAGAGGATGACTCCGGCATCCCGTCGCCCGATGGCCCCTGGGCCTATAATTCGCGCATGCTCGAGGGCAAGCAATACCCGCAGGTCGTCCGCACCCCGCGCGATGGCGGGCCCGAAACCGTGCTCCTCGACTGCAATGTCGAAGCCGGCGACGGCTACTTCGGCTTTGCCGGCGCCGATCACGACGCCAGCCACCGCTATCTCGCCTGGGCAGCCGACCGCGCCGGCTCGGAATATTATGACATCGTCATCCGCGATCTCGAAACCGGCACGGATAGCTCGGAAACCATCGCCGATACTGCCGGCTCCTATGTCTGGAGCAACGATTCCAAGGCGATCTACTATACCGAATACGACGACAACCACCGCCCCTACCGCATCCGCCGCCATACGATCGGCACGGAGCAATCCGCCGACCCGATTATCTATGAAGAAAAAGACCCCGGCTTTTTCGTCGGCGTCGGCAAGACGCAGAACGACAAATTCATCCTCATCGACGCGCACGATCATCAGACGTCGGAAGTCTACCTGATCGACGCCGAAACCGGCGGCGAACCGCGCCTCGTTGCCCCCCGCCTCACCGATCGCGAATATGATGTCGAAGAGCGCGATGGCCTTCTCTATATCCGCACCAATGCCGATGGCGCCGAGGACTATAAGGTCGTCACCGCACCGGTCGACAATCCCGCCGCCGAAAACTGGACCGACCTCGTCCCCCACGAAGCCGGCACGCTGATCCTCGACACCATCGTCCTCAAGAACCACCTCCTCCGCCTCGAACGCCGCGATGGCCTACCGCGCATCGTCGTGCGCGACCTCAATTCGGGCAAGGAAGACGTCGTCCGCTTCGAGGAAGAAGCCTATTCCCTCGGCATGTCCGTCGGCTACGAATTCGACACCACCGTCTTCCGCCTCTCCTATTCCTCGCCGACCACCCCCA
>CAJYKO010000424.1 GCA_913775215.1 uncultured Devosia sp.
TGCGCCGGTCGAGCTGACCAGTGCAAGAATGATGGGGCAGATCCATTAGGCCCGTTTTGGGGTCGACTGGACCAATGCAACCCTCAGCTCAAGCTTAGCTGACGTCACGATTGGCCACCTGAGCCAAACCGTGGACTTTTGAATTGGCACATACTGACGACATTGGAAGAATGTCCCAGCCTACATTTTCAAGGTGAAGGGGCGGTCGTAACCGCCCCAAAGGCTTAAGCGGCAGCCTGATGCCTGGAATGCGCTCTCAGCCGATTTTGCGGACTGTTCAGACGCTGCAGATCCCGGGCGATTGAGCCTAGGTTGGCTTTCAACGCCTGCAAGGCTTCCATGACGTCCGTGCCGGATGCGAGACGCTTTTGGGCAGCTATTTCGGCCTCAAGAAGGTCCTGCCAACACTCAACCTCGACCAGAAGCCATGGATCAGGCTGTTGTTGCTCGCGCGCACGGTCCGCATCCCGCCTCAACCGTTCGATATCGGGTAGCCAATCCGGTAAACCGACGCTCAGCTGGTTCAGTTGATTGTCGTTTCCCGCAGTCAGCGCCATATCTCAACGCCCCGAAACACTGCCATTCGCAGAACCGGTCACACGAAGCCTACCCGGCCTTTTCTCGATCGATTTGGCATCAGATATAGCCGCTGTTAACGAGGCCTTGCTCAGCTGCAAGGGGAGCGTTCCTGTAGCGCTTTCGCGACGTATTGTCGGTTTATCCTTTAGGCCTAGCGCCTGTGTGGCCCTCAAACCCGCCTCGATATCGGAAAGGGACGGTCCGTCAGAACTTGCGAATATTGTTCGCAACTCCAACCAATCGAGCTCGTCGGAGAGAAGGATTTTCTGCTTGTCCGCGGCACTAGCGGCGGTCGTCAGCGTCAAGGCACAAAGGCCTAGGAAAAAGATTTTGTTCAAGGCGTTTCTCATAGCCATATCCTCCGTAGAGAAACACAGATACGAGGGGGCCCAAAGGCACCACCCAATGGACATACCGAACAACATCGGCGCTGTCGATTTGGGTGTTCTGGTTCTGCTCGTCAAGGGCTCTCGGAACAGAGGTTATTTGTAACTTCTCAAGCAGTGCGCGTGTTTATGAAAGGGCAGCTTGAGCTTTCCAGGGCCGGCGATCATGCGCCCCATTCCGGCCGTACGGATTGCGTCCAACATTTCCTGAAAGGTAAGCGCCAAGGAGATCCCGTCTGACCTGAGGTGTGGGACTGAGGTATTGGCACCGTGGTTTTGATGACGGTGTGAGTTCCTATGTCTGCGCATATGCCCAGTGATAGAAGTTTCCAGTTGCTCGAGGTCGTGCCGCGCCGGATGGAGAACAGTCCTGCGGTGGCGCGGCGCAACTGGCCTGACGAGACCAAGGCGCGGATTGTGGAAGAAGCGCTGGCCCCGGACGTAAACGTTTCGGCGGTGGCGCGGCGATACGGGATGTCGCCGTCGCAACTGTTCGGCTGGCGCCGCAAAGCCATCGCCAAGGGCCAGGTTGAACGACGGGAAGAGCCTGGCGAAGAGGCTGGCGCTTCGGGCGGGGTTATCGAGATCGGTATCGCTGGTGCCACCGTCCGCGTTGGGCCGATGGTCAGCGAGGATCATCTGCGCCGTGTCCTGCGCGCTGTTCGGTCCGCATGATCCCCTCGGGCGCCAAGGTATTTTTGGCCAGCCATCCGGTGGACTTCAGGAAAGGACCTGATGGTCTGGTCGGTCTAGTGCGCGACGCCGGAGCAGATCCGTTCGACGGCTCGCTCTACGTTTTCCGGTCAAAGCGCGCTGATCGGGTCAAGATCGTGTGGTGGGATGGCACGGGTTTGTGTCTTTACGCCAAGCGGTTGGAAAAGGCGGCGTTTTGCTGGCCGCGGATCGGCCGCAGCCGGGTCCACCTGAGCCATGCGCAACTGCTGGCACTGGTGGAGGGCATGGACTGGAAGCGGGTGTACGCGGTGCCTGAGAGCCGGCCGCAATCGGCTGGGTAAAAGCCTGCGGCAGACTGACTCACTGACGCAAAATCCCAGGCAATCCGGGGTGTTTTATGCCATAATGCGGTCATGGCTCCGACCGATCCGCAACAGCTCCCAGACGACATTGACGCCCTTAAGGCGATGATCGCTGCTGCCCATGCCGAGATCGCCGAACTCAAGGTCATCAACGCCACGGCCGACGAGCGTATCGCGCGACTGACCTCTATCGTCGCCATGCTGCAGCGCGCCCAATACGGCACACGCTCTGAGCGGCTGCGCCACGACCCGCTCAACGATGAGCAGATGGCCTTCGTGTTTGACGAGATCGAAACCGGCATTGAGGAGATCAAGGCTGGGCTGGAGGCACGCGACAGGAACAGTACCGCTCCCCGTCCGTCGCGGCCGCGAAAAGGCTTTGCCTCACACCTGGAGCGCATCGAGCAGGTCATCGAGCCCGAGGTGCCGGCCGACTGCGTTGGCCTGGAGGCCGTCCGAATTGGCGAAGACGTCTCCGAACGGCTCGATGTGACCCCGGCGACGTTCCGCGTCATCGTCACCCGCCGTCCCAAATATGCCTATCGCCTGGCTGACGGCGAAGACCGCATTGTGCAGGCGCCGGCGCCCGATCACCTGATTGTCGGCGGCATCCCCACCGAGGCGCTGCTGGCCCAGGTGGCAGTCAGCAAATATGCCGATGGCTTGCCGCTCTATCGACAGGAAGAGATTTACGCCCGCGATGGCGTGGAGCTGGACCGCTCGCTGATGGCCCAGTGGATGGGACGGCTGGGCTTCGAACTCGAACCGCTGGCCCAGTACGTCCTTCACACCATCAAACAGGGCGAGCGGATCTTCGCCGACGAGACCCAGTTACCGACCCTGGCGCCGGGCTCGGGCAAGGTGAAGACCGCCTGGCTCTGGGCCTATGCTCGGGACGATCGACCCTTTGGTGGATCAGGACCTCCCATGGTGGCCTATCGCTTCGAAGACAGTCGATCAGGCGATTGCGTCGCCCAGCATCTGGATGGCTATCGCGGTATCCTGCAGGTCGACGGCTATGCCGCCTATAATCGGCTGGGCAAGCAGAGCGGGGCCAATGATGCCATGACCCTTGCCGGGTGTTGGGCCCATTCGCGGCGCAAGTTCTTCGACCTGCATGCCAGCGATGCCTCGCCCTTTGCCAGCGCTGTGGTCAAGGCGATGGCGCCCCTCTGGGCCATCGAGGAGGATATCCGTGGCC
>CAJYKO010000425.1 GCA_913775215.1 uncultured Devosia sp.
GCCGAAATCCCTCGCCGCCGCGCCTCGTCGGCCGCTGCCGAGAGGGACAAGGCCGCCGACGCGATGGTCACGACAGAATTTCCAACGAACCGCGGATCGTCCGAACGCGGCGCGAGATTGTCCTCGCTCGCCAAAACCTGCTTCACGGCCTCCGGCAGGTCTAGCCGATAGAGATCGGCTAACTTTCGCGCCTCTGCCCGCGTCCCCCTGAGCGAAATCGTCGGACCCGATGCCACGAGGGCAGGATCGTCGCCGGGCACGTCGGAAACGACGAGCGTTGCGACCCGCGCCGGTGCGGCCAGCGCTGCGAGCCGGCCGCCCTTCAGGCTCGAAAACTGATTGCGGATGAGGTTCATCACCGCGATCGGCGCGCCGGAAGCGAGGAGCGCGCGGTTCACCGCCTGCTCGTCTTCGAGTGTCAGGCCTTCGGCCGGCGCAGGGAGCAGGGCGGAGCCGCCGCCCGAAATCAGCGCGACGACAAGATCGTCGGCCGTGAGGCCAGAGACCAGGCTTTTGAGCCGCTGGGCTGCGGCAAAGCCTGCGGCGTCTGGAACCGGATGGGCGGCTTCGACGATTTCAATGCGCTCGCAGGCCTCGGCATAGCCATAGCGCGTGACGACGAGACCGGCGTGAATGTCATGTGGCCATGCCTGTTCGAAGGCGCGCGCCATCTGCGCGGAAGCCTTACCGGCGCCGATGACGATGGTCCGGCTCTTTGGCGCCTCGGGCAAATGCCGTTCCACCGCCAATGACGGCTGGGCTCGATTGACAGCAAGCTCGAACAGCGATTGCAGGATTTCGCGATCCATTTGGTCCTCCGGCCGTTTTCCCCGCGCCTTTGTGACGGGGGCATCCCGTCTTGTCCAGCCTTGCCAGCCTGTCAAAAGGCGGACACATAGAGGCTTTAGCGGCAGGCGCAGGGAGTTTTCCGTGACCGAACGATTCGCCATTTATTACGCGCCCTCTGCCACCAGCCCCCTCTGGGACCGGGCTTCGGCCTGGCTTGGGCGCGATCCACTGACCAATGAACTCTTCGAAGGCGCGATTGCCGGGATCGAGCGCAATCGGCTGCTCAATCTCACCCAATCGGCCAATCGCTATGCGTTTCACGCCACCATCAAGCCGCCCATGGCCCTTATCGATGGCGCGACGGTGGAAGATCTGCGCGCGAGCCTTGCCGACTTTGCCAAGCGCCAAACGCCCTTCGAGATCGGCAAACTGACCGTAGCTTCACTCGACGGCTTTTTGGCGCTGGTTCCGGAGGCCGAAAACGAAGCGCTGGTCGATTTTGCCGCTTCGGTCGTTGAAGAGTTTGAACCGCATCGCGCGCCGCTCAGCCTGAAGGATCGCGCGGCCCGCCTTGCGCGGGGCTTGACGCCGCGTCAGGAAGAACTGCTCGACGCCTATGGCTACCCTTACGTGTTCGACGAATTCCGCTTTCATATGACGCTGACCGACAGGCTCAACGAAGAGGATCATGCCGAAGTCCTGGCCGCCGCCCAGGCCTGGTTCGCCCCTGACCTCGCCGAACCTGTCGTCTTCGATCGCCTCGTCCTCTATCACGAGCCCGAACCGGCCGCCTATTTCCGCCGCCTCGAAGATTATCGCCTGGGAGCCTGAGCGTGTCTGAATTCGTCCTCAAGAACGCGCGTGTCGTCCTGCTCGATAGCGTCGTTTCCGGTAGTGTCACGATCAAGGATGGCATCATCGCCGATATCGCCACCGACCCCGTGCAGCAGGGCGAGGACTTTGAGGGCGATTATCTGATCCCAGGGATTGTCGAGCTCCACACCGATCATCTCGAAACCCATTATCGCCCGCGTCCCGGCGTCTTCTGGGACCCGCTCGCCGCGCTCCATTCTCATGACGTGCAGATCTTCGGCTCCGGCATCACCACCGTCTTCGACGCTGTCCGCATCGGCTCGGATGTCGACATGCCCGAAATGTTCGACCATTCGCGCAAAATGGTGGAGGCCATTCGCCAAGGCCCGGATCAGGGGTGGCTCCGCGCCGAGCACTTTTTGCATTTGCGCTGCGAATTGCCGAGCCACGATGTCTTGGAACATTTCGAGGCTTTTGCCGATCATCCGCTGACCAGGCTCGCCTCGGTGATGGATCATACGCCGGGCCAGCGCCAATTCCGCTCGCTCGACGACTACAAACGCTTTTATTCCAAGCATATGGGCCAGAGCGAAGCGCAGATGCAGGCCTATATCGATGCGCGCCAGGCCGAGCACGATCGATATTCGGCCAAAAACCGCACTGCAATCGTCGCGCTGGCGCAAAAATTTGGTCTCGCGCTTGCGAGCCACGACGATGCCACGATCGCCCATGTCGAGGAAGCCGCGGAAAACGGCATCGCCATCGCCGAATTCCCGACGACGCTCGAAGCTGCCGCCGCGGCAAAGGATGCCGGTATTGCCGTTCTGATGGGCGCGCCCAACGTCGTGCGCGGCCGGTCCCATTCGGGCAATATCTCGGCCAGCGATCTCGTCGCCGCGGGCCTGCTCGATATTCTCAGTTCCGACTATGTCCCGTTTTCGCTGCTCCAGGCGGTGTTCCTCCTGCCCCAGCGCATCGACGATATCGGCCTGCCGGAAGCCGTGGCGCTCGTCACGCGCAACCCGGCCGAGGCGGCGGGGCTTGTGGATCGCGGCGAGATCGCCATTGGCAAGCGGGCCGACCTGGTGCGAGTGTCGGGACAGGGACGCATCCCGGCGGTGCGGGGCGTCTGGAAACAAGGGGTCCGCGTCAGTTGAACGATCGTCCGCCTGGAGTGCTGGTGCTGGTCATTGGGCCTTCGGGCGTCGGCAAGGACACGCTCATCACCGGCGCCCGTCAGGCTCTTGATGCCGACAAGCGCTTCAGCTTCGTGCGGCGCCTCGTCACCCGCCCCACCGATATCGATCTCGAAGACCACCTCTCCATCGAACCCGAGGATTTTCGCCGGGCCCTGGCCGAAGGGCGCCTGGCGCTCGATTGGGAAGCCCATGGGCTAAATTACGCTCTGCCGATCAGCGTCGATACCGATCTCGCCCTCGGGCGGATCGTCGTAGCCAATGTCTCGCGCCATGTCGTGGGCAAGGCCATTGCCAAATATCCAGCCTGCCGCGTCGTCATGATCACAGCGGAAATTTCGCTCCGTGCCCAGCGTCTTTACCAGCGCGGCCGAGAAAATCGCGATCAGATCACCGCCCGCCTGGCTCGTGAAGGCGCCGCCCTTCCTGCCGACGTGTCGCCGATCGTCATCGACAATTCGAGTTCGGTCGGCATCGGCGTGACCGCCTTCGTCATGGCTTTGCGGGCGCTCGCCGAAGAGTGAACCCTTACACCGCTTCTGCGTTTGAATGAGATATCCAGCGTCAGGAGTTTTTCATGAGCCGAAACGGACTTTACGCCCTGGTGGCGGTGCTCGCCATCGCGGTAATTGGCTTTGCCGTCTATACCTATCAGCAGCAGCAAGCCCGCCCGGGTGTCGAAGTGCGCATTGACCAGCAGGGAGTGTCGATCGATGGAAACGGATAAGGACCTCCAGCGCACCGCTGTCACCACCGCCATTACCGTCGAATTGCAGCGCCAGGCGGAAGCCGGCGCGCAGCGTATCGATGTCGACGCGCTTGCCGATGCCGTGCTCCAGTCCTTCGAGCCCACCGGCCCAGCCGCCGAAGGCCGGCGCCCCGAAGAGCTCAATTCGAGCAATGACGGCTGAAGCCTGTCTCCTCGAAGTGGGAACCCGTTTCAGGAGACGAGCGCATTAGGTAATTGTGCTGAGGGGCCTTGGCAAAAGCCAGTACGGCCCCTCCTCTTTCCCCCATTCCGCTGGAAATTTCCCGCCAATCGTCGCGGCGCACACTTGGCCCGGCCTCAGAAGAGGCGTCCAGTGTGGAGCCATGTCATGGCGCGCTATATCCGCGTCTCCCCCGAACAGATTCCGATGGGCCAGACGGCCCTGCTGCTCTTTGTCCACCATGATGAGCTGTGTGCGGGCGCGATCGAGCATCGCCCAGATGGGCGGCTTGATCGCCGCGTGCCGGATAACCCGTCGCCGCACGATCTGGTGCTCGGCATTTGTCGGCTGATGGCCGACCTGCCAGACAATGCCGACCTGTTGGTCGTAATGGAGCCCATGGCGTATTGGCCAGCATCATTCCCAAAACTACATCAATATGCAAAGCTATAAAATAAAGAATCAGTTATATTCAATTTTAGCAAGTAACAGTCAAATAACCGATTTCAGTGCAACTCAATAATATACGTAGAGTCTCGAATTTATTGGCAGCGTCGACCGGCGCAACATCTGCCTCAAGACAGCAAGAGAACTTGTTGTTCATCCAGGAGGTAGTAATGATCAAATTGAATAAGACCGCGATTGCAATTGGCCTCACGGCTGCGCTCTGGTCCAGCACATCCATGGCTCTCGATCTGGGCGGCACCCTGAGTTCCGTCACCGATACGGTCAATGACGTCACCGAAACCGTCACCAACACGGTTGAAAATGTGACTGGTATCGACACGGGCGTCAGCCTCAGCAGCGGCGACGGCAGCTTGCTCGAGGTCAAGGCAAATGTCGAAAACCTCGTCGATGCCAATGTCAGCGTCGGCGGCTCCGGTGGCCTGCTCGATGTTGGCGTCAATATTGGCGGTGGCGGCGGCGGTGGAAATGGCGGCAATGGGGGTAATGGCGGCAATGGTGGAAACGGCACCAATGGCCACATCGGCACCAACGGCAACAGCGGCAACAGCGGCAACAGCGGCACCAACGGCAACGGCTTCGGGAATAATGGCAGCAACGGCGCCAACGGATCTGGCATCATCCGCTCGGGCGGCTCAGGGCAGAGCGGCGGTTTTGTCGCTACCGCAGCTTGCGCCGGCACCAACCCCAACCAGCTGGTGAACCTCTTCGAATCCACCCGGATCCGCAATTGGAACCGCGCCACCAATATCCAGCTCGTGCCCGTCCCGGTCTGTGCCGAAGTGCGCAAGCAACTGGCCGGTTGGCTTGCCAGCAATGGCGATTATCACCGCATGGTGGGCGCCGTTTCCTCCGATGCGTTGATCAACGCTGCGCTCAGCCGCACCAAATATCAGCCCGGCAACGTCATCGGAGTGCAGTCTTCTGGCTCCACCCTTACCGTATACGTCTTCTGATCCCTGCGCCCCGACCTCAGAAGACGACGATCCGGCTGCCGCAAGGCAGCCGGTTTCGCTCGTACAGAAAAGACGAAACCACTAGAGCGTGGGGCGGCCTTCGACGGCGTCACGCACAGCTGCATGAGCCACTTCGATGGACGCGAAATGCTGGCCATCGACCACGAAGGCCGGCAGCTTGACGGCGAGGAACCTAAAACCCCCATCCGTCGGCACGACGACGCCCTGGGGCTCGCCAGCCACTTCGATAACGGTTGGCCGAAGCGTTTCGGCCCTCTTGATGCTGTTTTCCTGCATGGGTGGAATCTCCCTTGCGCGACGAAAAGGAAAACACGGGCGGTGGAACTCTCCACGCCGGTGAAGCCTGATCGCTGCGGATCTTATCGAAACTCTGAGACGGTGGTGTGACGTTAGTCACCTTGGATGTGAGCTGGTCACATTCGTTTCGAGCGACAGGACCCTTGCCAGCGTTTGGCTTGATATCGGCGGGTTACTACGGTCGAACACAGGGCATGGATCATAATGGTCTGCGATGTCGTCATCGTCATTCCTCTCCTTGCGAGTGTTGAACGTATGGAAGCGCGTATTTTGCGGCGCAGCGATGGCAAGATAGGGGAGCTTTCACGGTTTTAAAAGTCCGCCAGCGTGCGCAATGCGATAAAAAAGCGAAAAAGCGTGCTCGACTTTCGTCGAGCACTAAAAATAAGACTCAATTGGTCAGGTTAATCCATGGGCGGTGCTCAGCGGCTGAAGGGCACGCTTGCAGTCAGCACGTCGCCCGAATCGTTGAACTCCACCTGGAATTCAACACGGATGGCATCGCCGACGAGAAAGAGGCGCGAGCCGATCTGAACGTCATTGCCGCCGCGATCCTTTTGCCGCTCGACGAGATCGAAGCCGATTTCCTTGTTCGTCTGCCGGCCAACGGCCGTGCCCGAGAAGCCGGCATTGGAGGTCATCACCGCCTCATATTGCGACTTGGCATCGACATAGCCAACCGTACCCGAAACCGAGAGGTTCATGTTCACAAGCGTGCAGCGGCCTGTATAGTTGATCTTGCCCGAATTGCCCGGGCTGACCGACAGGCGGCAACGGAAGGGCTCGGGCTTGTCCCCGCCCTGCAGCATGCTCTCGCCGCGCCAACTGCCGACATAGGAGGCGAGCAGCGCCTCTTCGGTCGGTCCTGCAAAGCTCGGGCCCGTCGCGAGGCCAACCAGCGCCAAGGCTGCCAGAATGGACTTTTTCATGTCCTTAACCACGTCTTTCCCTCTTCTCCCAAGTGTCCGCTGGGGACCCCGTGACTTTAGTATTTCATCCAACAATGCCAGTTTAATATGATCCGGCAAAGATGCGGCATTCTCGTAATATATAGCAAACGCCGGAGGCAGCGTGGCGCCTGAACAGATCGAGACCCTTGCGGGCAATTCCGAACTCCCAAAGGGGACCACGCCTGCTGCCAATGCGCTCGTCCTCGCTCATAACGTCGACTATAGCGTTGAGGTCGCAGGAAAGCCGCTCAACATTTTGCGGGCTGTCGATCTCACGGTGCGCCCGGCCGAGGTCGTCGCCATTGTCGGGCCTTCAGGGAGCGGGAAAACCTCGCTTTTGATGCTGCTTGCCGGGCTCGAGCGCGCCAGCGCCGGCTCGATCACGATTGCGGGTACCGACATTACCAGACGCGACGAAGATGCCATGGCCGTCTTTCGCCGCCAGACGCTCGGCATCGTCTTCCAGAGTTTTCATCTCATTCCATCCCTGACCGCGCTCGACAATGTCGGGCTCGCGCTCGAAATCGCCCGGCCTGACCTGCCGCTCGCCGAAGTGCGCAAGGAAGCCGCCGCCGCGCTCGATGCTGTTGGCCTCGGCAAGCGCCTGGATCATCGCCCCGCCGCGTTGTCGGGCGGCGAACAGCAGCGCGTTGGTCTTGCCCGCGCGCTCGTCACCAAGCCCAAACTGCTCCTCGCCGATGAACCCACCGGCAATCTCGACCAGAAGACCGGCGCCGTCGTTGTCGAACTCATGTTCAATCTTGCCCGCCAGAACGGCACCGCCATCGTCATGATCACCCATGACCCGCACCTGGCCGAACGCACCGATCGCAAGTTCACCATGGAACAGGGTCAGCTGACTGAAACCACGGGCCAGAACTGATGCGCGCCTTCTTTGCCGCGGCTCGCGTGGGCCTTAAGGAAATGGCGGGCGATTGGGCTCGCTTTTCCCTCCTCATCATTTGCCTCGCCGTCGGCACGGCGCTGATCGCGGGCGTCTCCTCGGTCTCTTCTGCCATTACCCGCGCTGTCGACCAGAACGCGGCCCTTCTCATGGGTGGCGATCTCGAGTTTACGCGCTCCGATCGCCCGGCCAATCCAAGCGAAATCGCCATTCTCGAACAGGCCGGCACGCTTGCGAGCACGGTCGAGACCAATCTCAGTGCCGAGTCCGCAACCGGCGAAGCCTTTGTCGATCTCGTCGCCGCCGGCCCCAATTATCCGCTTCTCTGCGGCGTCTATACCGACAATGCCGAAGCCCAAACCGCGCCTTTC
>CAJYKO010000426.1 GCA_913775215.1 uncultured Devosia sp.
ATATGGGCCGCACCGCGGTCAACGTTGCCGGCCAGGCGCTGGTCCCGGCCATCGTCGCCAAGCGCCAAGGCATTATCAACCAGGCCGTGTACGACAACGGCAAGGTCATCGAAGACCTCGATGCGGATGCCGTGCCGGCGGAATAGGCCGGACACCAAAAACGCGAAGGGGAGGCCCGAGCCTCCCCTTTTTCATTTCCAGCTGACCATCAGCCGTTCGAGGCCGTGGACGTGATAGACATTGCCGTAGCGCGGCGGCTCGGCAATGCGCAGCTTGGGCAGGCGCTCGAACAGCACGCTCATCGCCTCCTGCAGCTCGATGCGCGCCAGTGGCGCGCCGATGCAGAAGTGGATGCCGGCGCCGAAGCTGACATTGGCGCCGTCGGTGCGGAACGGGTCGAAGCGATCGGCATGAGCAAAGCGCGCCGGATCGCGATTGGCCGCACCCAGCATCAGGCCGATGACGTCGCCCTGGCGCAGCGTGATGCCGTCGACCTCGGTGTCGGCGAGCGTGTAGCGGGTGAAAAGGTGCAGCGGCGCGTCGAAGCGCAGGCACTCCTCGACGGTCTTTTCCGCCTGTTCCGGGGTATCGAACAACGTCGCGGGATCAAGGCCGCTTTCGAGGATGGATTTGACGCCATTTCCGGTAGTGTGCACCGTCGCCTCGTGCCCGGCATTGAGCAGCAGGATCGCGGTCGAAAGCACTTCATCGTCGTTGAGCACATCGCCGTCGCGCGCCGTGGTCAGCATATGGCTGAGAAGGTCTTCGCGCGGTGCCTTGCGGCGCTCCGCGATGATCTCGCGCAGAAACGCGGTGAAGTCCGCGGCGGCCTGGTTGGCGTCGAGTTCGGTCTCCCGGGTCACGCCATACATGTACATGGTGACCATGCGGTTGGACCATGCGAGGAGCTGCGGGGCGGTTTCGGCGGGAAGTCCGATCATCTCGGCAATGACGATCGCGGGAATCGGCGCGGCAAAAGCCTTGATGAGGTCGATACTGTTCTCGCCCTCGAACCGGTCGATCATCTCATTCGCCAGCTGGCGGATGCGCGGGCGCAATTGTTCGACCTGGCGCGAGACGAAGGCGCGGTTGACCAGTGTGCGCAGGCGGGTGTGGCCGGGCGGCTCGAGATTGAGCAGCGAGTATTTCTCCGTCAGGTCGAAATCCGCCGTATGCGGCATGGGCTGGGGAAGCCCGATTTCCTCGCGGCTCGCGACGTGCAGGATATCGCGGCCGAAGCGCTTGTCGCGCAATAGCGCGCTCACCGTCTTGAAGTCGGAAAAGCACCAATGCCCGTATTCTTCCCAGAAGAAGGCCGGGTGGGTCGCGTGCTGGCGGGCATAGAACGGGTAGGGGTTCTGGTAAAACGCCGGATCCTGCGGCTTGGAGCTGGCGCGCAGGGGGGCGGAAACGTCGGTGATCGGCTTGACTTGAACGATGGCGGCCATGGGTCTTGCGATTTGGTCTTGGGGCTTGTTGATTTGCCGCGACTTTAGGACCTCGCTGCGCATCTGCCTATGTGCTTCGCCTTGCCCCCGCCGAAAAATCAGTTAGGGAAGGGGCAGTGACTTTATGGAGGTCTCGCGTGAGCGACATGACCGTTTCCCAGGCGATCGAAGCCATCTACGCCTCGATCAAGAACGACAACGACGAACTCGATGCCCGCATCGCCGATCTAAAGGCTGCCATGGCGAGGGAGGGCGCGAGCGAGGCGACGTTCGAGACCGGTAAGCTGGCCCAGCCCAATCGCCAGGGACGCAAGCTGATGCAGGCCTACTTCAAGAAAAAGGGCATCGCGATCGGCTTTGCCTGATCGCATTCACCTTGCCGTCACATCGCGGCGCGTGGCTATTGAAGCGCGCCCGATTGCCGCCTATCTGTGCCTTTACCGCCCGTTAAGGCGGCATCGCCTGTGATCGGCCGTCGCGCCGATTCGTTTTCGACACGTCTCCCGCTTGGCCGAAGCGCGTTCGGGGCAGGGACGTGGACCAACCACACCAAGGCCTGCTTCCGGTCTGCGACACGGGAATGAGGCCCAAGGGGCAAAATATGCGGGATCCGCACGATCTATACATGAACACGCTCGTTCCGATGGTGGTCGAGCAGTCGAACCGGGGCGAACGCGCCTTCGACATCTATTCGCGCCTGCTGCGCGAGCGCATCATCTTCGTGACCGGCGTGGTCGAGGACAACATGGCCTCGCTGATCGTGGCGCAGTTGCTGTTCCTCGAATCGGAAAACCCGAAGAAGGAAATCGCGCTCTACATCAATTCGCCCGGCGGCGTGGTGACGGCAGGTCTGTCGATCTACGATACCATGCAGTTCATCCGCCCGGCTGTTGCCACCATGGTAATGGGCCAGGCGGCCTCCATGGGTTCGCTCCTGCTCGCCGCTGGCGAAGCCGGCATGCGGTCGAGCCTGCCGAACTCGCGCGTCATGGTTCACCAGCCGTCTGGCGGCTTCCAGGGTCAGGTCACCGACATCCTGATCCATGCCAAGGAAGTCGAGGGCTTGAAGCGCCGTCTTAATCAGATTTATGAGAAGCACACCGGCCGCACCTACGAGGAAATCGAGAACGCTCTCGAGCGCGATCGCTTCCTCTCGCCGGAAGAGGCCAAGGCCTTCGGTCTCATCGACACCGTCATGGAAAAGCGTGCCGTCCCCGAGGCGACCGTCTGACTTGACGCGCGTTAAGCACATTGCTGCTGCGCCGTGGAGTGTGATCCATGCGCAATTGCGTGCAGCCGGAACGGCCTTTAAGGTCGTTTCGGCTTAGACTTTGTTTATGCCTTGAGCGTTAGCGTCCGTGTTAGCGCTGGAATTTGGGGGCGCTCAGCCCCCGGGAGTGACTGGATGTCCAAAGACACAACGAACGGCGAAACCTCCAAGAACACGCTCTACTGCTCGTTCTGCGGAAAATCGCAACACGAAGTGCGCAAACTGATCGCCGGCCCGACCGTTTTCATCTGCGATGAATGCGTCGAGCTGTGCATGGACATCATCCGCGAAGAGAACAAGACCTCCATGGTCAAGTCCTCCGACGGCGTGCCCACCCCTGCCGAAATCTGCAAGGTGCTGGACGATTACGTCATCGGACAGGGCCGCGCCAAGCGCGTGCTCTCCGTGGCCGTGCACAATCACTATAAGCGCCTGCACCACGCGACCAAGAACCAGGACGTGGAACTGTCCAAGTCCAATATCCTGCTGATCGGTCCCACCGGTTCGGGCAAGACGCTGCTGGCCCAGACGCTGGCGCGCATCCTCGACGTGCCCTTCACCATGGCCGACGCGACGACGCTGACCGAAGCGGGCTATGTCGGCGAGGACGTCGAAAACATCATCCT
>CAJYKO010000427.1 GCA_913775215.1 uncultured Devosia sp.
AAACGCTCAAAACCCAAGGCGAAAGCCAACGCGAGGACATTGCCGAAAACGCATCCGCAACCCTCAAAGAATGCCGCAAATTCCTCAAAAGCCTCGCGCCATTCATCTCAACCTAATACAAATGGCCGCTATCCAACGCGGCCATGATCCAATTGCGATATTTTTGGTCTTTTCCGGCGATCTCAGGCGTCACCTGGCTCGCTTCTTCCATGAAGAAGCGATAGTCCCGGCCGAGTTCTTGCCCAGCCAGAGTGTGCATATCCCTCGCGACGTCGATGATCTCGGGCGTCAATTCACCAAGCTGCGTGCCGCGAATGGCCCAGTTGACCATATCGTCGCTGGTTCGGTCCTTTTCAGATTTTGCAAGCACCCGCACGGCATGGGCGGCAAAAAGGAAGCGGTCGCCGGTCGGCCGTTCATAGCGCTTGTGCTGCTGATAGAGCGTTTCGACCAGAACCGGCGCTTGCACATTGCCAAGACCGATATCTTCCACGGCGATGACGCAAAGCCGCGACCAGAGCTTTTCTTCCATTTCAGGGCTCGTCCGGAACATTTCCCACGCCAGCAGCAGGGCATTGTCCACCAGTGCGCGCCGGATCGACTTTTGCAGCGCCGAAATCACCTCGTCCGCCGCAAAGCCGCCGGTTGTGGTCGTGCGCTGCCACGGATCCTCGGGTTGCTTGACCGCAATGCTCATTTGCCCGCCGCCCAGTCGCAGAGTTGCGTCCAGAGCTGGTTATAGCCCTTCCATTCGACGAAGGGCGGCGGCGCCCAGTGTGGGCCGCAATCCGAGGCAAAGGCAACGCTGCGGCCCTTGCCGAACTCTCCGGCGACGATAAGCGGATCATTGCCGACGCTGGCAACGACATCGCCTCCCGTTTTGGCCGCAAAACGATTGTAACCCAGCAGAGCCGGCCACTCGGCCTCGAGGCCTGCCACGATGGCGTGTCCGGAATTCTCAACCTTCGGCACGACGCCCTGCGGTGCTTCCACGCGATCATCGCCGCGCTCGATGATGACCGGCAAAGCCTCTTCGACCGGCGAGCCCGCATATTGGGCCTTGGCGTCGATCCCCTGGAAGGTCAGATAGCCGCCGACCATGACGAGGCCGCCGCCCTCAGCCACATAATCGCGCACGGCGGCCAGCCGGTTGGGCAATACCTTGGACTTGGTGAACGTATCTGGATGGAGCAGCAGCGTATTGGCGCCGATATCGGAGAGCAGCACGCAGTCATAGGCGGCCAATTCTTCAACCGTGAACGGGAATTCGCGCGCGGCCACATGCGCCGGCTGATAGGTCACGTCCCAGCCGCCGGCCTCGAGCGCAGCTTTCAGCCAGCGAACGCCTTCGGCATATTCGGTGGTCGTAAAACTATCGAACCCCTTTTGGTGGATTGAATGCACCGTCCAGGATTCCCCGGCGATCAGGATGCGTTTGCTCATGGTGTGACCTTTATGTTGGCGCGGGGCGAGGGCTTGCCGGTCGCGCGGGATGTTCAGGATTTTGCGATTGGTGGCGCGACGGACTGCCGGATGACGAGTTCGACCGGCAGTCGTGTTTCGCTCGGTGGCGGCGTGCCTTCGAGCAGGGAAAGCAGGTGTTTCACCGCTAACTCGCCCATGGCGCCGACGGGCTGGCGAATGGTGGTCAGCGGCGGATCGACAAGCGCGGCAAAAGCCATGTCGTCGAAGCCGACAAGGCTGATATCATTGGGGATAGAAAGGCCGAGGCGGCGCACGGTCTGCATGACGCCGATGGCGATATAGTCCGAACAGGCCAGAATGGCCGTGGGTGGTTCGGTGGCGTCGAGCAACACCGAAGCCGCCGCTGCCCCGTAGTCGCGCGTATAATCCCCGAGCAGTACCCAGCCGGGCCGCACCGAAAGCCCCGCCTCGTCCATGGCGCGGCTATAGCCCGAAAGGCGCTCGTTGACGCTCATCAGCCGGTGCGGCCCACCGATCAGCGCAATATCCCGATGCCCCTTTTCGATCAGGTGGTGGGTCGCGCGATAGGCGCCCCCGTCATTGTCGACAAACACGCGGGGCAGGGCGACACCCTCGATATCTTCGTCGAGCACGACGACATTTCTGCGCCCGGAAAGAAGCGTTGCCAAAGTGCCATCATCGACCCGATTGGTCATCATGATCAGGCCATCGACATGGCTATCGGCCATGCGCCTGATGGCGCGGATTTCCGCTTCGCTATGCCCTTGGGTGGAGGTGATATAAACCGAATAGCCGCTTGCATGCGCCTGTCGCTCGACCGCTGCGGCCAGTTCGGCAAAGAATGGGTTGGCGATATCGGGCGTGACGAGCGCAATGGCTTCGGATTTTCCCGTCGAGAGCCGCCGCGCCAGGAGGTTGGGGCGATAATCAAGCTTGGCGATCGCTGCATCGATGCGATCCCGGGTTGCCTGGGGTAGATCGATCCGGTTGTTGAGATAGCGCGAGACGGCGGTCGGGGAGACGCCGGCTTCGGTGGCGACATCGCTCAGGGTTGGCATCGGGCCTCCGGGCTTTGAGACAAGAGCCGTTTCAAGCCGTCCACCCCATCACCATGACCGGCGCATTCGGGGCGATGCGTGACAGTAGCTCCCGTGCGCTGGCGGTATAATCGACCGACCCACCACGGACGGTCCCAAGGCTTGCGCCCGTAATATCCTCGTAGCCATAGCCATGCGCGAGGAGATCGACGAGCGCTGACTGCACCGGATGGATGGTCGGATTGAACGCGACGCTTTCGATCGCTGTGCCGGTCACCGTAGCGCCATCGCGCAGATGCAGCGTCAGTGCGCCGGGGCATTTGCTATAGGGCGAATGGCTGCGTCGTCCCGCTCCGAGCAAGGTCTTTGCCGCAGGCGACACGCTATCTTCGTCAAAGCGCAGATTAGGCCAGAGTTCGCGCCCCGGCACGGCGCCGCGCTCGCCGAGATAGGCTGGATCGAAGGGCCAGGGATAAAGCTGCGCGAGGGTCAGCGTGTGGCCGAGCGGGTCGATCAGCTCCAGCCGGTCGCTGGCAGCATATTCGGCAAGGCACTGGCGGCAATGCGCGCAAGGGTGCGCCTCGCCGATGGCGATGATAGCGATATTGGTGCCCCGGCTCATGGCGCGGGTGAAGACAAAGCCCTCGCCATGGAGCGTATAGCCGAGATGGGTCGTCGGAAATTCGATATTGCCGCCGAGGATCAGGTTGCCCGTCTCGGTTTCAAGGCCCACCGCGCCGACGTGAAAATCCGAAATCAGCGGCTTTGCGATTTTTTGCGCTGCCACATCGAGCAGCAGGCACATGAGGTCTCGCACCGAATGCAGCGCGAAGCGCGAAACGAGTTCGCCCACGAATTCAGCGGGGATAACCGCTCCCATATTGTGCTGCGGAGCTTTATTCCCGATCGTAAGCGCTGCAACAACAGCCTCGGCCAAAGCCAGTTTGTCAGCTTCGGTCACCTTGCCGAGCCGCTCGGGCACGGCGCTATCGGCGACGAACGGATTGGCGCTCATGATGATTTTGCCGCCAAATTAAGCAGGAACAGCAAGAGGCGCGAGGTTGTGCAAATCCACTGCGATAGCATTTGACAATCCAATCGAAACCATCGTTAGATTGGCTATGTAAAGCGCTTTACTAGCGACAGGTCAAATGGGTTCTACGCTCCTTCGCAATGCCACCGTCCTCACTGTGGACAGTGCTGATACCGTCTACCCCGGCGGTTGGGTGGCTTTCGTCGATGGGCGCATCAACGGTGTCGGCTCGGCCGAACTTTGCCCAAATGCGGCTGAGTTCGACACCGTTCACGATCTCGCCGGCCATCTGGTCATGCCCGGCCTTATCAATGCCCATACCCATTCGGCCATGATCCTTTTTCGCGGTCGGTCGGAAGGGCAAAGCCTTCTCACCATGGAAGGCTGGTACAATTCCATTCGCGAGCCGGAGCTTTCCCTCGTCTCGTCGGATATCGGTCCAGCCGTTGCGCTCTCCTGCGCCGAGATGGCACTGAGCGGTACGACGACCTTTTGCGATCAATATTTCTTCGCAGAAGAAATCGCCGCTGCTGTCGCAGAGGCGGGCCTCCGCGCCGTCATCGCCTATGGCATTGTGCAATTGGGCGACAAAGAGCGTGGTGAAGAAGAACTCGCCAAGGCGACCGCCTTTCTTCGCCAGCAGCGCTCCGCCGATGGCAGGATCATTCCCTGGTTCGGTCCGCACGCACCCTATGTCGACAATACCGAGGACCTGCTCCTCGCCGAGGTCGCTGTTGCCAATGAATTCGGCGTTGGTCTTCATCTCCACATGGCTTGCGGCCCGGAGGACAACGAAGAAACCGAGCGGCGCTATGGCACGACGGCAGCCGTTGCGCTTGAAAAACTCGGCTTTTTCAATGGCCGCATCCACGCGGCGCATTGTCTTGACCTGAGCCCCGAAGACGTCGCCGTTTTCGCCCGCGCGCCGCATGCGTCGATTTCCCATAATGCCACGGCCGGGCTTCGTTCAGGCCGCGAAGGCATTTGTCCCGTGGTCGATCTCAAGGCAGCGGGCGTCACTGTCGCGCTTGGCACTGACAATGTCGCGGCCAACAATGGCTATGACATGATCAACGAGATGCGGGTCGCGGGGCTCGTCGCCTCGCATCGCGAGCGGAGGGCACAACCCATCTCCAGCGCCGAACTCATCCGCATGGCCACCATCGACGGCGCCAAGGCGCTGGGGCTCGACCATGAGATCGGCTCGCTCGAAGTGGGTAAGGCCGCAGATATCATCGCGATCGATATTTCCGGTGCAGGCTATTCCGAGACCCCTGACATCGAGACGCTGCTGGTCTATTCCGGAAGCGGACGGGATGTGCGCCATGTCTTTGTCGCCGGCGAGCAGCTGGTGGCTGACAGGCAGCTCCTGCGTCGGCCCTTGTCCGAGATCAGGGCCGAGTACTCAAACACCTATAGGGATTTCTGGGACCGCGTCGCGGCGGCTCGGAAAGTGGCATAATGGCAAGAAAACTCATTCTCGATACCGATGGCGGCGTCGATGACGCGCAGGCCCTGATGATGCTGATCGCCAACGGCAAGACGCCGGATGCGATCACCACCGTCTTCGGCAATGTCGGGCTCGATGCGGCAACCCGCAACATTCTCACCGTGCTCGAAGTTGCGGGCAAGGGTTCGGTCCCGGTCCATAAAGGTGCCGATCGCCCGCTGACCCAGCCCGTCATCGATGCCAAATATATCCATGGCGAAGACGGTCTCGGCGGCGCGCCGCGCCCGGCAAAGATTCCGGAAGTCGCCGGCACCGATGGCGTCGGCTATCTCGTTGAAACCTTCCGCGCTGCCGCCAAGGCCGGCGAAAAGGTCGATATCCTGATGATTGGGCCGCTGACTAATCTGGCGCTGGCGCTGCGCCTTGCGCCCGATATCGTGCCCGGCATCGGCCAGCTCACCATCATGGGTGCCACCGTCTATGGTCGCGGCAACACGACGCCCGCCGCCGAATTCAATATCTATGCCGATCCTGAAGCGGCCGCGATCGTCTTCGGCGCCGATGTCGAAACGCTCGTTGCGCCATGGGAGCCTTGCGTCACCCATTTCATGACCGGCGACGAAGTCGATGCGCTCCTCGCTGAAATTCCCGATAGCCCGGAAAAGACTTTTTCGGCCGCGCTTGTCGACCACGCCCGCAAGACCACTGTCGGCTATGGCGGGCCCGATCATTTCCGGTTCGTTGATCCGCTGGCCATTGCCGCGGTCATCGAGCCGGAACTCGTCACCAAGACCATTCGTGCTTCCGTCGATGTGGCGCTTGCGCCGGGCATCGCGCGGGGCATGACTGTGGTCGATCCTTCAGGCCGCCTCGGCACGCCGATGGTGACCTTGATCGAGGAAGCTCGGGTTGATCGCCTCGTGGCGCTCTACCGCGCGTCCGTTGCCTACCGCGTCACCGCCTGACCCAAGCCTTAAGGGAGCTTCGTCAATGTCCAACCCAACCTTTACCCGCCGCGCCTTTGCCGGCCTTCTTGCCGCGGGTCTCATGACCTCGGTTTCGGCCGGCGCCGTTTTCGCGCAGGAATATACCAAGGAAAATCCGCTCAAGGTTGCCTTGGTCGTCCACGGCAATCTCGGCGACAAGAGCTTCTTTGACTCCGCCGCTGCGGGTCTGGACCGGGCAGAAGCGGAGCTCCCGGTCGATGTTACTGTCATCGAGGCCGGCAATGATCGCGGCCGTTGGCAGCCGGCCCTCGCCGATGCCACCGATCAGGGTTACGATGTCGTCATCGCCGGCACCTGGGAAATGACCGGCTTCATGGCCGAACTCGCGCCGGAATATCCGGAAACCAAGTTCATCGTGTTCGATGACGCGCCCGATTTCTCGGCCGGAAACCTGGGCAATATGCTCGCCATCAATTATCGCGTCTCGACCGCTGCCTATCTCGCCGGCTATGCGGCCGCCAAGATTTCGCAAACCGGCAAGCTTGGTGAAATCCTCGGCGTCGAAGGCACGACCGTCGTCGAATTCGCGCTCGGTTTCGAGCAGGGTGCCAAGGCGGCAAACCCGGATGTGCAGGTCACCCGCGCTGTCGCCGGCTCGTTCACCGATCCGGCCAAGGGCAAGGAACTAGCGCTGGCTCAGTTTGCGCAGGGGGGTGACGTTGTCTTCCCGATCGCCGGCGGCACCGGCATCGGCGCGCTGCAGGCCGCCCGCGACGAAGGCAAGCTCGCCGTCGGCGTCGATAGCGATCAGGCCGAAATTTTCGCCCCGACCGATCCGGCCCAGGCCGATGTCATCTTCACCTCGGTTGAAAAGAAGGTCGGCGACTCGCTCTATACCGCCCTGCAGCAGACCCTTGATGGCACTGCGCCCTATGGCACCAACCTGATCCTCGGCCTGGCCGATGGCGCTGTGGGCATCGCCAAGAACAGCTACTATGAAAAGCTCGTTCCGGCCGAAGTGCGCGCCGAAGTCGATGCCGAAGAAGCCAAGATCATCGCCGGTGAAATCACCGTCGATACCGGCATGAACTAAGCCTTCTAGCCCCGCCCTCTCTCAGAAGGCGGGGCCTTTTCCTTTCTTTACCGAGGAGACGCCATGGCGCCGCTGCTCGAAGCCCTTTCTATCGGCAAGACCTATCCAGGCGGCACCGTCGCCAATGACGGCGTCAATCTCACCATCGCGGCTGGCGAAGTCCATGCCGTCGTCGGCGAGAACGGCGCTGGCAAGTCGACGCTGATGAAGATCCTTTTCGGCATCGAACAGCCCGATCGCGGCGAACTGCGTCTCGACGGCAAGCCCGTCTCCTTCGCCAATCCGCGCGAAGCCATCGACAATGGCATCGGCATGGTGTTCCAGCATTTCTCGCTGGTGCCGTCTTTTTCCGTTTATGAAAACGTCGTGCTCGGCTCCGAGCCGCGCAATGGTGTCAAATTCGACCGCCAAAAGGCGATCGAAGAGGTGCGCGCGCTTTCCGAAAAGTTCCGCCTCGCGGTCGATCCCCTGCCGCCGGTTGGCCAACTCCCTGTCGGCCAGCAGCAGCGGGTGGAAATCCTCAAGGCGCTCTATCGGAACGCGCGCATCCTCATTCTCGACGAGCCGACCGCCGTCCTTGCGCCCCAAGAAGTCGAAGAACTCTTCGTTGCCGTCCGGGCGCTCGTCGCGCAGGGTCGTACCGTCATCTTCATCGCCCACAAGCTTCCCGAAGTGCTGGAAATTTCAGACCGCATCACCGTCATGCGCGCCGGCAAGACGGTTGGCTCGGTGAACGCCAAGGAAGTCACCGAGCAAAGCCTTGCCACCATGATGGTCGGCCGCGAAATTGCTCTCCGCGTCGATCGCGCCAAGGGCCGCGGTGATCTCGCCTGCGAAGTCAAAGCGCTCAAACTCACCGCCGCATGCGGCGCGCCAATCGCCGAAGACCTCAATCTACAAGTGCATCAG